>JAKFVZ010000520.1 GCA_021732965.1 Reyranella sp. | reverse complement strand
AGACTATCATGTCCTTCACCCGGTCGTAGATGAAGAGATAGCCTTTCTCGTCGAGGTAACCTGCGTCGCCGCTCAGGAACCAGTCGCCGCGAATCGCGCGCTTCGTGGCGTCGGGGAGGCGCCAGTAGCCGCGCATGACCTGCGGCGAGCGGATGGCGATCTCGCCGACCTTGCCGGTGGGCACGTCGGCGCCGGCCTCGTCGACGATGCGCAGTTCGACGCCGACCTGGGCGTAGCCGCAGGACAGCAGCTTCTTCGCGTCCGACGGGTCGTGATCCTCGGGCGGAAGGAGGGTGATGGCGCCGGTCGTCTCCGTGAGTCCGTAGACCTGCTGGAAGCCGCAGCCGAAGGTCGCCATCGCCTGTTTCAGCAGCTCGGCGGGGATCGGCGCGGCGCCGTAGACGATGAGGCGCAGGCTCGACAGGTCGGTCTCGCGGATCTGCGGCGCCTGCACCAGAAACAGGATCATCGCCGGCACCAGCAGCATGACTTCGATGCGGTCGCGTTCGATGATTTCCAGCACGCGCGCCGGCACGAACTCGCGCACCACATGGTTGGTCGCGCCCGCAAAAAGACCGGCGATGGCCCAGCCGGCCCCGCCGATGTGGAACATGGGCAGGCAGACGATGTTCTGCGTGCCGGGTTTCATCAGCCAGCTTTCCGTCCATTGCTCGAACATGAAGGCGAAGTTGGCGTTGGTGAGCTCGGCGCCCTTCGGAAGGCCCGTGGTGCCGCTGGTGTAGAACTGGACCGCAGTGTCCTCCAGCCGGGCGGGCACACGAGGGTCGATGTCGGGATGCCGGTCGCGCCACTCGGCGAAGGCTTCCCAGGCGCCGTGACGGGGACCCAGGGTCACGATCCTGCGGACGCTCTTGAGCTGGTCGCGGATCTTCTCGACCACCGGGAAATATTCCTCGCCGACGAACAGGATTTCGGCCTCGGCGTCGTTCACGATCTGCAGGACCTCGGGCGGCGCCAGGCGCCAGTTCACCGAGACCATCACCGCGCCGGCCTTGGCGACGCCGAACAGCAGCTCGAAATAGACGTCGCTGCTCTTGTCGAGATGGGCGATGCGAGCCTGCGGCCTGACACCTTCGGCGATCAGTCCCGAGGCGATCCGGCTGGAGGCCCGGTCGAGGGCGCCGTAGCTGGTCCGCCGGCCTTCATAGACGATCGCCACCGTGTCCGGGTGCGACGCGCCGTGGGCGCGCACGATGTCAGCCAGGCCCACCATCTCAATACTCATACGACGCTTCCCCCTGCCAATCGCCCGTCCGTCGTTGCAGCCGGGCAGCATCATCCTTCGGCGGTTTTGAAGTGAATTCAAGAGCTTGATCGCCTAGTGTCGGCCGCGAAACACGGCGATTGCACGAGGCACCATGGGCAAGCGGATTCTGGTCACCGGCGGCGCAGGCTTCCTGGGCTCCCACCTGTGCGAGCGCCTGCTCGAGGCCGGCCACGACGTGCTGTGCGTGGACAACTATTTCACCGGCACGAAGGCCAACGTCATGGCCTGCCTCGACAATCCCCGCTTCGAGCTGATGCGTCACGACGTGACCTTCCCGCTCTATGTCGAGGTCGACGAGATCTACAATCTCGCCTGCCCGGCCTCGCCGGTTCACTACCAGCACGACCCGGTGCAGACGACCAAGACCAGCGTGCACGGCGCCATCAACATGCTGGGCCTCGCCAAGCGTGTGCGGGCCAAGATCTTCCAGGCCTCAACCAGCGAGGTCTACGGCGATCCGACCGTGCATCCCCAGGTCGAGAGCTATCGTGGCAACGTCAATCCGCTGGGGCCGCGCGCCTGCTACGACGAGGGCAAGCGCTGCGCCGAGACGCTGTTTTTCGACTATCACCGCCAGCACAATCTGCGCATCAAGGTGGCGCGCATCTTCAACACCTACGGCCCGCGCATGCACCCGAACGACGGGCGCGTGGTGTCGAACTTCATCGTGCAGGCGCTGAAGGGCGAGGACATCACGATCTATGGCGACGGCATGCAGACCCGCGCCTTCTGCTATGTCGACGACCTGCTCGACGGCTGGCTGCGCCTGATGGACCACACGCCCGACGACTTCACCGGCCCGGTCAACATCGGCAACCCGGTCGAGATGCCGATCCGTCATCTGGCAGAGAAGATCCTCGACAAGGTCGGCGGCAAGGGCAAGCTGGTGTTCGCGCCGCTGCCGGTCGACGATCCGATGCAGCGCTGTCCCGACATCACGCTGGCGCGCGAGAAGCTGAAGTGGGAGCCGAAGGTCGCCCTCGACCAGGGCCTGACGAAGACCATCGCCTTCTTCGACGAGCTCCTGAGGAGCAACCGCGACGTGAGCCGCGTCGGTCGCTAGAGTCTTTCCGAACGCGATAGAATCACCAACACCAACCTCATGCTGAGGAGCGCTCCACAGGAGCGCGTCTCGAAGCATGGGCACGACACCGCGTTTGTTGCCCATCCTTCGAGACGCCGCGCAGGCGCGGCTCCTCAGAGTCTGGCCGGAAATGAAAGCAGCTGAAACAACAGGTTACGCGCCCCTGACAACCTCACCCTGAGGAGGCCGTAGGCCGTCTCGAAGGGTGGGAACGCGCACCACGTCTGTTGCCCATCCTTCGAGACGGTCGCTGCGCGACCTCCTCAGGATGAGGTAAGTGATTGAATCGGTTCAATTCATTTTCGGTCGGCCTCTCAGGATGAGGCGGGTGCTTGATCTATCTGCATCGGAATGACTCTAACCGTCGAACGCAAAGCGCCGCGAAGTTTCCCTCGCGGCGCATGGAGATACTTGGAGGACGCGTGGCTTACTGGGCGGCGAGGGCCTGCTTCGGCAGCGCGTTGACGACCGAGACCTTGCCCGAGGTCATTTCGTCGTAGATCCACTTGTAGGTCTTCTCCATGCCGTCCTCGAGACGGATGGACGGGGCCCAGTTCATCAGCTTCTTGATAAGCGTGTTGTCGCTGTTGCGGCCGCGCACGCCCTTCGGGGCGTCGAGCTTGTAGCTGCGCTTCAGCTTGATGCCGGCGATCTTCTCGACCATGTCGACCAGCGTGTTGATGCTGACCAACTCGTCGCTGCCGATGTTCAGCGGCTCGATGATGTCGCTCTCGGCGAGCTTGATCGTGCCCTGCGTGCAGTCGTCGATATACATGAACGAGCGGGTCTGCTCGCCGTCGCCCCAGATCTCGATCTCGTGCTTGCCCGACAGCTTGGCGGCGATGACCTTGCGGCACATCGCGGCCGGGGCCTTCTCGCGGCCGCCGTCATAGGTGCCCTCCGGGCCGTAGACATTGTGGTAGCGCGCCACGCGGGTCGCGATGCCGAAATCCTCGCGAAAGTGGCGGGCCATGCGCTCGCTGAACAGCTTCTCCCAGCCGTAGCCGTCTTCCGGCAGCGCGGGGTAGGCGTCTTCTTCCTTCAGCGCCGTGACGTTGGCGTCGGTCTGCTTGTCGCCGTTGTAGACGCAGGCCGAGGACGAATAGAAGAAGCGCGGAACGCCGGCTTCCTTGGCGGCGACCAGCATATGGGTGCTGGTAAGCACCGACAGCATGCATTCGGCCTTGTGGGTCTCGATGAAGCCCATGCCGCCCATGTCGGCGGCGAGGTTGTAGATCATCGCGGCGTCCTTGGCGGCCTTGCGGCAGGGCTCGAGCAGGGCGAGGTCGCCCACCTGATTCTCGACGCCCGGAGTCTTCTGGTACCACTCGTCGAGTGGCTTCACATCGACCGCACGGATCCTGGTGTGGCCGCGCTGCTGCAGGACCTTGACCAGATGGCCGCCGATGAAGCCACCGGCGCCGGTGACGACGACGAGATCACTCTTGGACATGAACGAAAGCCTTTCGAATCGAAGCGAGGGGTTTTATCCGACTTATCAACGACTTGGCGAGTCTGGCGCCGCGCCTCGGTAGAGCACGCGATCGGGGCCCGGAAGGGAGACGGGCCGCGCGAGGAAGTCCGTTTGATCGGAAGTACCCGCCTCGTCAAGCCGCCGCCGTGCCGCATGCCTTGTGCATGAACTTCCGATGGAGCGGCGCCGCCTACTCTCCGAGGCCGGCGAAAAAGATGGTCCCGCCCGAAAATTGATTTATACCAACAACATAGGCGTAATTTTTCGCGATGCCCGACCTTTTTGCATGACCTATATCCTCGGCCTCAACGCCTATCATGCCGACGCGGCTGCCTGCCTGGTAAAGGACGGCGAACTGGTCGCGGCGGTTGAAGAAGAGCGGTTTCGCCGGATCAAGCACTGGGGCGGTTTCCCCAGCG
>JAKFVZ010000142.1 GCA_021732965.1 Reyranella sp. | reverse complement strand
TATGCTCGACCACCGCGAGATTGTGCGAGATGAAGAGGTAGGAAAGCCCACGCTCGCGCTGCAGGTCCATCAGCAGGTTGATGACCTGGGCCTGGATCGAGACGTCCAGCGCCGACACCGGCTCGTCGCCGACGATCAGCTTCGGCCCCAGGGCCAGCGCGCGCGCGATGCCGATGCGCTGACGCTGGCCGCCGGAGAACTGGTGCGGATAGTTCGTCATCTGCGCCGGACGCAGGCCGACGCGCGCGAAAAGGGCCGACACCCGCTCCTCGCGTTCCTTCTTGTTGGCAACGCCATGGACCAGCAGGGGCTCTCCCACGATATCGCCCGCCGTCATGCGCGGGTTCAGCGAGGAGAACGGGTCCTGGAAGATGATCTGCATTTCCCGGCGATAGGGACGCAGCTCCGACTTCGACAGGCCGATGATCTCCTTGCCCTCGACCTTGATCGAGCCCGAGGTCGGCTCGACCAGGCGCATGGCGGCACGGCCGGCCGTGGTCTTGCCGCAGCCGGACTCGCCCACGAGACCGAGCGTCTCCCCGGCATTCACGGTGAAGGTCACGCCATCGACGGCATAGACCTGGCCGACCGTGCGACGGAGCAGGCCCTTCTTGACCGGGAAGTGCTTCTTGAGGTCCCTGACCTCGAGGACGGGGGGATTTGCGCTAACCATTGGTGTGCCAGCAAGCCGCCCAGTGACCGGGCTGCTTCTCCTCGTACGCGGGACGTTCGCTGCGGCACTTGTCATCCGCCCTGTTGCACCGCGGCGCGAAGGCGCAGCCGGGTGGCAGATCGAACAGCGGCGGCACGATGCCGGGAATTTCCTGCAGGCGCTCGTTGGAGCGATCGGTCTGCCCCCGCATCAGGTCGAGGCGCGGGATCGAGTTCATCAGGCCGACCGTGTACGGGTGAAGCGGCCGGCCGAACAGCTCGCCCACGACCGCCTCTTCGACCTTTCGGCCGGCATACATGACGATGACCCGGTGCGCCGTCTCGGCCACGACGCCGAGATCGTGCGTGATCAGGATGACCGCCGCGCTGAATTCGCGCTGCAGTTCCACGATCAGCTCCAGGATCTGGGCCTGGATGGTGACATCGAGCGCGGTCGTCGGTTCGTCGGCGATCAGCACCTTCGGGTTACAGGCCAGCGCCATGGCAATCATCGCGCGCTGGCGCATGCCGCCCGAGAGCTGGTGCGGATACTCCTTGGCGCGCTGCGCGGGCTCGGGGATGCGGACCAGGTCGAGCATCTCGATCGCCCGCTTCATCGCCGCCTTGCGGTCCATGTCCCGGTGCAGGATGAGCGCTTCGGAAATCTGCTTGCCGATCGTCATCACCGGATTGAGCGACGTCATCGGCTCCTGGAAGATCATCGAGATCTCGTTGCCGCGCACGCTCCGCATCTCCTCCTCGGAGATCTTGAGCAGGTCGCGACCGGCCAGCCTGATCGAGCCCGAGACGATGCGCCCCGGCGGTTCCGGGATCAGCCGCATCAGCGAGAGCGCCGTCATGCTCTTGCCGCAGCCGGATTCGCCGACGATGGCAAGGGTCTCGCCGGCGGCAACCTCGAAGTCGACGCCATCGACCGCCTTGACGATGCCCTGGCGCGTGTAGAACCACGTGCCGAGGTCGGACACTTCCAGAAGTGAACTCATGTACGCTGTCTCGGATCGAGGATGTCGCGCAGGGCGTCGCCCAGCAGGTTGGTGCCGAACACCGTGAGACTGATGGCGACGCCGGGGAAGATCACCAGCCACGGCGCCGTGCGCACATATTCGGCCGCCGATTCCGAAAGCATGCGACCCCAGGACGGATACGGCTCCGGGATGCCGAGGCCCAGGAAGGACAGCGACGCCTCGGTCAGGATCGCCGAACCGAGCTGGGCGGTGCCCAGCACGATCAGCGGCGCCAGCGTGTTGGGCAGGACGTGCCGGACGGCGATGCGGATCTCGCCCATGCCGATGGCCCGGGCGGCCTCGACGAAGGGTTGCTCGCGCAGCGACAGGGTGCTCGATCGCACGACGCGCGCCACGCTCGGCACCAGCGGGATCGCGATCGCGATGATGGTGTTCTGCAGCGACGGTCCAAGCGACGCGGCCATGACCAGCGCCATCACGAGAAGCGGCAGCGACTGCATGATGTCCATCAGACGCTGGAACGCCAGATCGAACCAGCCGCCGATGAAGCCGGACATGAGGCCGATGGCCACCCCCAGGATGCCGCCCAGCAGGGTCGCGCCGACGGCGACGGCGAGCGAGATGCGCGCGCCGTAGACGATGCGGCTGAACATGTCGCGGCCCATGAAGTCCGCGCCCAGAAAGTAGGTGGCGCCCGGCACGGCGAGCGAGGCGCGCGAGTTCGTCGACAGCGGATCGTGCGGCGCGATGACGTTGGCGAAGAGGGCCGTCAGCACGAAAAGCAGGACGAGGACCGCTCCCACCGCACCGAGCGGATAGCGGCGAGCCAGGAAGCCGGCCTGACTCCAGAAGCCCGATACGTTGGCGCCGGCTTTTGCCAGAGCGGCATCGTGGTCGATGACAGCCATGGGCGCCTCAGTCCGCGTACTTGATGCGAGGGTCGAGGGCCATGTAGGCCATGTCGACCAGGAAATTGACGACGACCACGCAGAAGGCGATCAGCATCACCAGGTTCTGCACGATCGGGTAGTCGCGCCACAGGATGGCTTCGACGAGGAAGCGCGCCACGCCCGGGATGTTGAACACGGTCTCCGTCACGATCAGGCCGCCGACGAGGAACGCCGCCTCGATGCCGATGATGGTCACGACCGGCAGCAGGGCATTGCGGAGCGCGTGCTCGTAGTTGACGGTGGTCTGCGAGGCGCCCTTGGAGCGCGCCGTGCGGATATAGTCCTGCCGCAGCACCTCGAGCATGGACGATCTCGTGAGACGCATGATCAGGGCCGAACTTCGGAACCCGACGGCGGCCGCCGGAATGCTGAGCAGCAGCATCTCGTCGATGAAACTTCGCGGTTCGTTGGTGTAGATCGGGATCATGCCGAACCACTGCACCGATGCCATCAGGATCAGCAGGCCGAGCCAGAAAGACGGAAGCGACAGGCCGCTCAGGCTGATGATGCGCAACAGATAATCGACGATCGAATTCTGCCGGACGGCGCTGATGACGCCGAGCGGCACGCCGAGGATGACCGAGAAGAACAGCGCAAGCCCGGCCAGCTTGGCGCTAATCGGGATGCGCGGTGCGATCTCCTCGAGAGCGGGCCGCTCGGACACGTAGGCGAAGCCGAGGTCGCCGCGCACCAGGCCTCCGATCCATTGCAGGTACTGATCGAAGATCGGGCGGTCGAGGCCAAGTTCGCGGGCGATCTTGGCCTTCTCCTTGGGATCGGCGATGCCCGCCGAGTCCACCAGGATGTCTGCGATGTTGCCGGGCACCAGACGCAGCATGACGAAGATGAGCACCGACATTCCGAAGAGTGTCAGAACCATCAATAGTACGCGGCGGGTAAGATACGCTCCCATCCTCGTCGTGCCTCCGTCCGGCGGGCCGGTTTACTTGTCGAGCCAGACGTCTTCGAGACGCCAGCCGTTGTAGATGCTGTTGTGCTGCAGCACGAGGTTCTTCACCGCCGGCGCCCAGCAGGTGTTCGCAACACCATGGGTGATCGGCGGACGCGCCCCGTCCTTGAGCAGGGCCTGCTCGATCTTCGTCACCAGGACCTTGCGCTTGGCCACATCAGTCTCGGCGGACTGCTCGTCGATCATCTTGTCGATCTCGGGATTCTTGTACGCCGTGTAGTTGCGATCCGACGTGCTGTAGAAGTTCTCGTAGAACACGCCATCCGGATCGTCGAGGCCGGCGCCCGTCAGGTTCATGCCGACCTGATAGTTCTTCTGCTGGATCTTGTTGTACCAGATCGTCGTGTCGATCGGCTCCAGCTCGGCATCGATGTAGATCTGCTTGAGCTGGTCGATGAGGATGACGGCCGGATCACGATAGATGGCGATGTTGCGGGTCGCCACCTTGATCTTGAGCGGCTTGTCGGGACCGTAGCCCAGTTCCTTCATGATCCCGCGCGCGACCTCGCGGTTCTTCTCGATGTCGGGCCCAAAACCGGGAAGCTTCTGCAACTCGTCCTGCGTCATGCCCCAGACGCCGGCCGGCGGCGGCAGCATCGTCGCGCCCCGCAGGTCGTTGCCCTGGGTCAGGATGTCGCTGAACGGCGTGCGGTCGAGCGAATAGACGAGCGCCTCGCGCAGCTTTGGATTGTCGAACGGCGGCGCGTC
>JAKFVZ010000023.1 GCA_021732965.1 Reyranella sp. | reverse complement strand
CACCACGCGCTCCATCTTGTCCGGCACGACCAGCGCCCGCTGCCGCGTCGGATCCTGGGTGGCTACGCCGGTGGGGCAGCGGTCGGTGTGGCAGGACTGCGACTGGATGCAGCCCACGGCGAACATGAAGCCGCGCGCCGAATTGCACCAGTCCGCGCCCAGCGCCATCGCCCGGATGATGTCGAAGGCGGTGATGATCTTGCCCGCGACGCCGATCTTGACCCGGTGCCGGGCGCCGATGCCCACCATGGCATTGTGCACGATGTGCAGGCCCTGGCGCATCGGCTTGCCGATATGGTCGAGGAATTCCATGGGGGCCGCGCCGGTACCGCCTTCCTTGCCGTCGACGACGATGAAGTCGGGATAGATCCCGGTCTCCAGCATCGCCTTGCAGATCGCCATGAATTCCCATTCGTGGCCGACGCAGAGCTTGAAGCCGGCCGGCTTGCCGCCGGAGAGCCGGCGCATCTCGGCGATGAACTTCATCATCTCGATCGGCGTCGAGAAGGCGGTGTGGTGCGAGGGCGAGACACAGTCTTCGCCGACCGGTACGCCGCGCGTCAGCGCGATCTCCTTGCTGACCTTGGGTGCCGGCAGGACACCGCCATGGCCGGGCTTGGCGCCCTGGCTGAGCTTCAACTCGACCATCTTGACCTGCGGGTTGGCGGCGCCGGCGGCGAACTTCTCGGCCGAGAAGGTGCCGTCGGCGTTGCGGGCGCCGAAATAGCCGGAGCCGATCTCCCAGATGATGTCGCCGCCGCCCTCGCGGTGATAGGGGCTGTAGCCGCCCTCGCCGGTATCGTGCGCGAAGCCGCCGAGCCTGGCGCCGCCGTTCAGCGCCCGGATGGCGTTGGCGCTGAGCGCACCGAAGCTCATGGCCGAGATGTTGAAGATCGACGCGGAGTAGGGCTGCGTGCAGTCGGGCCCACCGATGGTGATGCGGAACGGCTCCGTGCTGACCGGAGTCGGCGAGATCGAGTGCGTCATCCACTCGTAGCCTTCCGAGTAGACGTCGTAGTTGGTGCCGAAGGGGCGAACGTCCAGCACCAGCTTGGCGCGCTGGTAGACGATGGCGCGCCGGTCGCGGGGGAAGGGCATGCCGTCCTTCTCGCCCTCGAAGAAGTACTGCCGCATCTCGGGCCGGATGGCCTCGAAGATGAAGCGCAGGTGCGCGGCGATGGGGTAGTTGCGCAGGACCGCGTGCCGGGTCTGGTAATAGTCGAAGAAGCCGACGAGGGTCAGGAACAGGGCGATGGCGAAGCCGACGCCGATCCACCACGATTGGGGATCGAAACCCCAGGCGAGGCCCAGCAGGACGGCGAAGAACGTCGCCAGCGTCCAGGTAATGAATCGCGGCGTCAGCGGCAGCGGCATCGATTTCATTCTGTTTCCTCAGGCTTCATTGGCGGGCCGGATGCCCGCCCGTACTCTAGCGCAGTTAACTGCGTTCGAATGACACGCTCTTGACGACGGCATAGACCGGCCGGCCGGGGGCCAGGGCCAGGCGGTCGACCGATTTGGCGGTCAGCCGGGCCATCAGGACGGCGCCGTTGCAGTCCAGGCGGATATCGGCCTGCGCGCCGCCCGTCGCCGTGATGGAAGCGATCCGCCCCGCCAGCACGTTGAGCGCGCTGATGTCCTCGGGCGGCTTCAGGCTCAGCATCACGTCGCGGGCGCGGATATAGGCGCGGACGGGCGCGCCGACGGCGGCGTTGAGGCGTGGGACCTGCAGTTCGCCGGCGACGCTCTGCAGCACCGAGAGATGGAAGGTCTCGTCGTGGCGGCTCACCGTCGCATCGAGGACCGCGCCGCCGTCGTTGGCATCGGCCAGCGGCAGGATGTCCTGGACGGGTCCCACCGCCATCACCTTGCCCTCGGCCATGATGACGACGGTCGTGGCCAGCCGCGCCACCTCGGCGACCGAATGGCTGACATAGAGGATCGGCACGCCGGCTTCGTCGCGCAGCCGTTCGATATAGGGAAGGATCTCGGCGCGGCGCGATTCGTCGAGCGAGGCGAGCGGCTCGTCCATCAGCACCAGCCGCGGCCTGGCCAGCAGGGCACGGCCGATCGCGACACGCTGCTTCTCGCCACCCGACAGGGACTCGGGATTACGCTCCAGCAGAGGACCGATGCCCAGCAGCTCGACCACCGCTCCGAGATCGGCCGTCGCCCCGCCGCTGCCGCGCGCGAACCAGCGCCCGTAGAGCAGGTTCCGCCGCACGCTGAGATGCGGAAAGAGGCGGCTGTCCTGGAAGACGTAGCCGATGCGCCGCTTGTGCGGCTTCACGAAGACGCCGCTCCCGGTGTCGACGAGCGTCTGGCCGTCGACCGAGACGCGGCCGCGATCGGGACGGATCAGGCCGCCGACGATGCTGACAAGGCTGGTCTTGCCCGAGCCCGAGCGGCCGAACAAAGCCGTCAGGCCGGGCGCGGCGGTGAAACGCGCCTGGAGATGGAAATTACCGCGCCTGTGGTCGACGTCGACGTCGAGGCTCATGCCGTCTGCCGCCGTGCGCCGATGCGTTTGGCCAGCAGCTCGGAGCCGAGCAGCGCCAGCATGGAGATCGCGATCGAAACCAGGGTGAGGCGCATCGCGGCGGCGTCGCCGCCCGGCACCTGGGTCAGCGCATAGATCAGGGTTGGCAGTGTCTGCGTCTCGCCGGGGATGTTGGACACGAAGGTGATGGTGGCGCCGAACTCGCCCATCGACTTGGCGAAGGCCAGGATCGCGCCCGCGAGGATGCCGGGCAGGCAGAGCGGCAGGGTGATGGTGGCAAACACCCAGAGACGATTGGCACCCAGCGTGCCCGCTGCAGCCTCGAGGCGCTGGTCGACCGCCTCGATGGAGAGACGGATGGCGCGCACCATCAGGGGAAAGCCCATCACCGCGCAGGCCAGCGCCGCGCCGGTCCAGCGAAAGGAGAAGACGATGCCGAACTCGTCCGCCAGGAACGAGCCGATCGGCCCACGCCGGCCGAACGAGAGCAGCAGCAGGTAGCCGGTGACGACCGGCGGCATGATCAGCGGCAGGTGGACCAGCGTGTCGAGCACGCTCTTGCCCCAGAAACGACCGCGCGCCAGCAGCCAGGCGATGGCGATGCCGAGCGGCAGGCTGAAGATCGTCGCTGTCGTGGCGATCAGGAGGCTCAGCCGCACGGCCGTCCATTCTTCCGCAGTCATGCCCTCTTCCCGGTCAGGAAGTCGGTATAGTCCGCCGGATATAGCGCTGCGTCCAGAGCCGGGTCACCGCGGCGAGGCCGCGCCGAAGGGCCACCAGCACGATCGCCAGCAGCGAGACGGCCAGCACCTTCTGCGCCGGCCGCGGCACCAGTTCGGGATCGAGATTGGCGGCCAGCACGCGCATCGGATCGACTTTGTTCACCAGCCCGTACCACGACGCCTCGAAGGCGACGGTGATCAGCGTGGCGCCGGCGGCGAGCAGGAAGAGGCCGGCGAAGCTGGCACGAAGCCGCACCGGCAGCAGGCGCCACAGCATGAGCCACGCGAAAAGCCCGGCCGCAAAGGCTGCTTCGCCGATCTTCACCTTGGACTGGATGAAGAAGTGCAGGATCGCCAGCGCGACCGCCGGATAGACCAGCCAGTGCAGGCGCTTCCAGTTCCGCTTCAGCCGCTTCTGCCAGCCATTGGTCGAGGTGATAGCGAGCGCGACGAGCGCCAGCAGGGACACGAAGCCGATGGTGAGATAGAAGCGCTTCACGATCTCCGTGGCGACGACGACCAGGTCCCATTTCTGGTCGAGGACGTAGATCAGCAGATGGGCGACGGCATAGAGCGCGGCCGCCACGCCGACGCGCCGCCTTATGTGGATCAGCGGCATCCAGTCGAAGATCGAGCGGGCCGGCGTCAGCGCCAGCGAAACCAGCAGCAGGGCGACCGCCCAGTCGCCGGTCGCGTGGGTGGCGAGGGTCACGGGGCGCGGATCGAGATCGCCGGTGTACCAGCGCCAGGCGAGGTCGAGTGCGGGCAGGCAGAGGGCGACCAGCGTCGCGAGCCTCAGCCAGGAGATGATACGCTGATTGGACACGCCCGAACCCTAGTCGATGGAGCGATCAACGATGGGTCAAAGAAACGTCATCGCTGGTTGCCGAACAGGAAGCGGTAGGTACCGATCGTCGGCGCGGTCTCTACACCGAACGGCCGAAGACGGCGCTGCGTGAACAGGGAGCGGGTCGCCGCGCCGACCGCCGCCACGTCGGTACCCTCGATCAGGGCGACCCATTCGGCCTCCTCCGCCCGGGGGTGATACA
>JAKFVZ010000022.1 GCA_021732965.1 Reyranella sp. | reverse complement strand
CAGCCTGCGGCCGGAGACCAGAAGGCGGGCATGCGGCTGGCCGACCGACGGATCGGGCACGCTGAGATCGGTCGAGGCGCCCGCCGGCGCGCTCGTCAGCGTGTAGCTGCCCGACGTCCCGTCGATACCCAGCGAGACCGTGCCGCCATTGGCGAGTACGCCGGCGAGGCGCCAGCCGCGCGCGTCGGGCAGCGCCATCGCGGGGCCGCCCAGGGCCACCGGGCCGGTGGCCGGTGCAGGCCGATGGGGGGCCGTGAAGCCACCGCCTGTGGCGCCCGCCGGCTCGTCGCGCGGCCAGCGCATGAAGGCGAAGACCCAGAGCAGGATCAGCGGCACGATCGTGCCGATACCGGTCAGCGTCACCAGGATGGCGCCGAGGCCGGTCCAGCCGGGCAGGCCCGCCTTCTCGACGATGCGCCAGGCCATCCAGGCCGCGAGTACGGTGCCGATCAGCGCGAAGGCGCCGGTCAGCCCGAACAGGCCCGCGAGGGCCGCGATTTCCACCCCGAACATCTATCGCCTCGGCGCGGCTTCGCCCGTGGGCCACGTGCTGAAGGCCAGCATGCCCATGACGATGAAGGAGCCGATGACCGGCACCAGATGGAACAGCGACAGGGCGCCCGAGAAACCGGCGCGCGTGCAGATTCGCCAGGTCGGGATGATCAGGACGAGCGACAGGAACAGGTGCACGACCAGCAGGACGAACACCGTGAAGGAGCCCAGCGCCAGGAGCCAGCTCACCGGATCCATGACGTCAGACCAGGGCCACGACTTCGATCTCGACCATGACGTCGCGCGGCAGGCGCGCGACTTCCACGGTCGAGCGGGCCGGCGTGGCGCTGCCGAAATATTCCGGCAGACCGTAGACCTCGTTCATGGCGCCGAAGCTGTCCATGCTCTTCAGGAACACCGTCGTCTTCACGGCCTGGCCGAGGTCGCTGCCGGCGGCCTTCAGCACCGCCCGCAGGTTCTTCAGCACCTGGTGCGTCTGCTCGGCGATGCCGCCCTCGACAATGTTGCCGGTCGCGGGATCGAGCGGGATCTGGCCGGCACAGAAAACCAGCCCGTTGGCCACGACCGCCTGCGAATAGGGGCCGAGGGCCTTGGGGGCGGCGTCGGTCTGAACGACTTTCTTGGCGTGGGCCACGGTCTACCTCTCCTCTGGAAACAGGGGCCGGACGCTATCACAGGCCGGTTTGCTTGACAGGGGGCCCGGCAACCATTATCCGCGCGGTTCTCCAAGGGTCGGAGGGGGCTGTAGCTCAGCTGGGAGAGCGCCTCGTTCGCAATGAGGAGGTCAGGGGTTCGATCCCCCTCAGCTCCACCAACCACCCCGATCCTTTTTCGATGGCCGGCTTCATTCACTGGCCTGCCACGGCGCATCCCGGCACAATTGCACTCGATGCGCAGACGCAAACGCCCCACGCCTGCCGAACTCGGCCTCACCGCCACCGAAGGCCGCATCCTCACCGCGCTGCGCACGCCGCAGCGCGTGCAGGAATACGTGTCGGCTCTCCGCGCCAATTTCGAGCAGGACGGCGACTGCCTGCGGTCCGTGCGCGGCGTGCTGCGCCATCGCGAGGCCCATTGCCTGGAGGCGGCTTTCGTCGCGGCCTGCGCCCTGTGGCTGCAGGGGGAGCCGCCGCTGGTCATGGACCTGACGGCCACGCGCGAGGATTCCGATCACGTCGTCACCCTGTTCCGCCGCGACGGCTGCTGGGGCGCGATCTCCAAGAGCAACCATGCCTGGCTGCGCTGGCGCGACCCGGTCTATCGCAGCCTGCGCGAGCTCGCGATGTCGTACTTCCACGAATACTTTAACAAGGGCCGCAAGACGCTGCGCACCTATTCGGCTTCGGTCGACCTGCGCCGCTTCGCGACCGACGAATGGATCACCGGCGAGGAAAATTGCTGGGACGTCGGCGCGGCGCTCGACGATGCCCGCCACTACCGCCTGATCAGGCCGGCGCAGATGCGCTGGCTGATGCCGCCCGACGCCACCGTGCTGCGGGCCGACGACATCGTCCAATACGAAAGCCGCGACCGCAAAACAGCCCGCAAATATTAAGGGAGCCTGCCATGAAACGACTCCTCTCGATCGTGCTGCTCATCCTGCTCGGCGCCGCCACACCGGCCGCCGCCCAGATCCCTCCCGAATGGCAGGCCGCCGCTCAGGCCGTCGTCGGCGAGCTCGAGCGCGACACGCCGCAGGCCGCCAAGCCGTGGACCGGCGCGGAGCTGACGCAGGGCTGGAACCTCGCGCGCGCCTGGCGGCGGCACAACAACGGCAACATCGAGATCATCCTCGCCGAGTACCTGATGTTCGTGGCGCTGTGCCGGGTCGGCTGCGCCGGCAGCACGGTCGAGGGCCAGGGCTATGTCGGCGCGGCCGGGGAGGTGAAGGCGCTGATCGCCCAGAACGGCGGCTCCTACGCACTGGCGGCAAACGCCAACACATGGCTTGCCGGAATCTCCGACCCGACCGGCGCGGCGAAGAAGAACGTCGCCCTCTGGCAGAAGGATCCCGACATCGCGTCGGCAGACTTTGCGACCGGCAACATCTATGCGCTGAGCTGGCTGCTGGCGCGCAAGCGGCCGACACAGGAGGCACAGGCCGACGCCTTCGCACGCTTTGCGATCTTCGTGCAGGGCAAGGCATGGATCGGCACGCGCTGCCTCGACATCACGAAGGTCGCGACGGTGCTCGGCGCGGCTCCCCGCATCGATACGTGCCAGTAACTCCGTCGTCCTGAGCGACAGATAAGAAAAAGGGGGCCGTGAGGCCCCCTTTGCATTTGCGGCTGCGATCGCGCGTTATTCGGCGGCGATCTGCGCGTTGACGAACTTCTTGGCGTCGAAGTCCTCGGCGACCTTGAGGTCGTTGCCGATCAGCTTCTCGATGTCGATTTCGGCGTAGCCGAGCACGCCAATATCGCCCAGGGCCTTTTGGACCTTCGGCCCGAACAGGCCGATCTCCTTGAGGATCGGCACGATGCGGGTGAAGAGGCGGGTGCGGAAAGCCTGCATGGCGCCCGAATGATAGGCGTGCTCCAGCATCTCCTTCACCGGCAGGCCGGACCGCATCCAGACCTCGGCCTGGTTGAAGCGGTCACGCATGAAGTAGAGCGCCTCGACGACGAACTCCTCGCGCTCGGCGCGCTCGGCATCGGAGAGGTGCGGATAGTATTCGCGCAGCGCCATGCGGCCGAACGTGACGTGGCGCGCCTCGTCCTGCATGACGTAGGCGTTCACGGCGCCGGCCAGGTTGTTCTTGGCGGTGTCACGGATGCGCTGGAAGGCGGCGAGCGCCAGTCCCTCGATCAGCACCTGCATGCCGAGATAGGTCATGTCCCAGCGGCGGTCGGAGAGCGTCTGCTCGAGCAGGTTCTTCAGGGAGTCTGTGATCGGATAGGCCGACTTGAACTTCTCGTGGATCAGCCGCTTGTAGCTCTCGACGTGGCGGGCCTCGTCCATCACCTGCGTCGCGGCATAGAACTTGGCGTTCATGTCCGGCACGGTGTTCACGATCTTGGCGGTGGCGATCAGCGCGCCCTGCTCGCCGTGCATGAACTGGCAGATGGAATGGCACTGCAGATTGAACCGCAGCCAGTCCTTCTCCTTGTCGGTCATCTTGTCCCAGAAGGGCGAGCCGTAGATCGGGATCGTCTCGTCGGCCATGCCCATCGGGTTGCCTTCGAACAGCTCCTGGCTCCAGTCGATGCGGGTACTGGTGTCCCACTGCTGCTGCTTGCCCTTCTCGTAAAGGTTCAGCAGGTCGGCCGAGCCGTCCTCGTATTCCCAGTTGAACGCGATCTCGGTGGCGCCGTCGAACTTCCAGTTCGTGACTTCGACCGGCAGCTGATAAATTTTTTGCGTCGTCATCGGCTCTTGCCTCCTGGCGCTGAACCTTGTCCCATCCCTATGGAGCGTCGGAACAATGACGCTCCGCTCATTTTTCTCGGCGGACGCTAGCACAGTCTGCTAGGAGAGTCCGCCCGGAAAACGGGCATCTGAAGACGAGTTTTTGATGTCCTATAATCAGCTGCGCATCGCCAAGATCATCCAGGAAACGCCGGACGCCCGCTCCTTCGTCCTCGAGGTCCCGCCCGAACTCGCCGAAAAGTACCGGTATCGCGCGGGCCAGTTCCTGACCTTCCGCGTTCCCCACGCCGACGGTGCCTTCAACCGCTGCTATTCGCTGTCGAGCGCCCCCGAGACCGACGGCCTGCCCAAGGTCACGATCAAGCGGGTCGCCGGCGGCAGGACCTCGAG
>JAKFVZ010000475.1 GCA_021732965.1 Reyranella sp. | reverse complement strand
CGGGACCGGGTCGAGTTCGCGGCGGGGAACGGCCAGAAGCAGCAGTGCCGCGGCCATCAGCCCCGCCGCTGCCGCCGCGACGAGCCAGACGATGCGCCACGATGTGCCGGGCAGCACGACGGCCGCTATCACCATCATGATGCCGGATCCCGCCGGCATGTAGGTGCTCCAGATCGCCATGGCAAGCCGCTGGTCGGCAGCGCGCGTGAGGCGCAGCAGCAGGCTCGGCACGGCCACCACGACGCTAATGAAGCCCAGCCCCTCGAGGATGCGACCGACCAGCAGCGAGTCGACATTGGGCGCGAAGGCGCCGGCGAGGCTAGCCCCGCCGGCCAGCAGCGTGCCGAAAACCGCCAGCCGCCGGTGGCCGATGCGGTCGGCCGTCAGCGCGATCGCCATGCCGCCCAATGCCGTCATCAGGTTGATGACCGACAGCAGCCAGCCCGCCTGTTCCAGCGTGGCGCCGAGATCGTCGCGGATCGACGGGAGGGCGGGGGGTGCCTTGCCGACCTGGAAGGCCGCGACCATGCCGGCCGCCACCAGCAGGCCGACCAGCGGCCATGGCGTGCGGGCTGGCGTCAGTATTGCACCCGCGCGGTGATGGCGCCGTCGACGACCATGTTGATGCCGGTGATGAACGAGGCGGGCGTGCCGGACAGAAACACGACGGCGTTCGCCACCTCTTGCGGCGTGCCCATGCGGCCGGTGGGGTTGCGTGCCAGCGAGCGCTTGTAGCGTTCGCTGCCCGCGTCACGCTGGCGGCCCCAGGTGTTGCCGTCCTCAAGAATGGTGCCCGGCGAAACCATGTTGGCACGCACGCCCTTCGGCGCCATCTCGATCGCCATCGACTTGATCATGGGCACCAGCGCGGCCTTCACCGAGCGGTAGGGCTGGGTGGGGCCGGCCACTTCGACCAGCGAGGTCGTGCCGATGATGGTGAGCGTGGCGCCCTGGCCGCGCGCCTCGAGGTGAGGGCGGACGTTCAGCACCGCATTCACCGTGGCGACGAGGTCGATCTCGATGGCCTTCCGCCAGCCCTCGACCGTGTTGTCGGTGCCGAGCGCGCTCACGTTGGCGACGAAATGGTCGATGCCGCCGTCGGCGGCAAAACCGTCGATCCAGGCCTTCAGCGCGGCATTGTCGGTCACGTCGAGCGCGGTGCCGGTGGCGCGGCCCTGCTGCGCCCGCCATTCCGCCTCGCGCTCCTTCACCAGAGCCGCATCGCGGGCGCAGAAGCCGACGACGGCGCCTTCGGCCAGGAATGTGTCGACGATGGCGCGGCCGATGCTCTTCGTGCCGCCGGTCACCATCACACGCTTGCCGTTGAGACCGAGGTCCATACTGTTTCCTCCGAACGGGTCGCCCGCCTATAAGGCCGGCATGAAACAGTGGAGTGTCGGGCATGTCCAAGCGATTCGACCTTAGCGGCAAAGTGGCCCTCGTTACCGGCGCGTCATCGGGCCTCGGCGTTCACTTCGCGCGCATGCTGGCGGAGGCGGGGGCTTCGGTGGTGATCGCGGCACGGCGTGCCGACCGGCTGGCCTCACTTCAGGAGGAACTGCAGCAGGGCGGCGCCAGGGCGCTTGCGGTCGATCTCGACGTGCAGTCGGCAGAGTCGATCGCCGCGGCCTTCGACAAGGTCGAGGCGACGCTGGGTGCGGTCGACATCCTCGTGAACAATGCCGGCATCTCGATCGTGAAACCGGCGCTCGACATGCCGGAAGCGGACTGGGATTCGGTCGTCGACACCAACCTGCGCGGGGCCTGGCTGATGACGCAGACCGCGGGCAAGCGCTGGGTGGCGGCCAAGCGTCCGGGCTCGATCGTCAACATCGCCTCGATCCTGGGCCTGCGCACCATCGGCCAGGTGGCGCCCTACAATGCCTCGAAGGCGGGCCTGATCCATCTCACGCGCGCGCTCGCCATGGAATGGGCGCGCTACCAGATCCGCGTCAACGCGATCTGCCCGGGCTACATCGAGACCGAGATGAACGGCGATTTCTGGAAGACGCCGGGTGGCCAGCGCCTGATCGACCGAATCCCGCAGCGCCGCATCGGCCAGCCCGAGCATCTCGACGGTGCGCTGCTCCTGCTCGCCTCGGAAGCGGGCGCGTTCATGACCGGCAGCGTGATCACGGTCGACGGCGGCCACACGGTGAGTTCGCTTTAACTCACCAACCGTTGATGCGGTCGTAGACGTCCACCACGGACTTGCCGCCGTCGAGGTCGCTGTCGACGACGTAGTAGCGGTCGTAGGCTGCGGCGGTGATGCAGGCGTGGTTGGGCAGAATGCGCACGCGGGTACCGACCGGAAGGTTGCCGTAGGGCAGCGGATCGTCGGCAGCGACGAAGCCGTGCTCCTGCGAGCATTCGATCACCGCCATTCCGGCAGCCGGCGGATTGGCGATGGTGCCGTAGCCGACCTTGGGCTGGAATTCCTGCGCGCTGATGTCCTTCGAAAGGGCCAGCGCACCGGCATCGACCAGCATTTGGTTGCGGTGTGGATAGTGGCCGATCACCGAGGCCAGCACCGAGAGCGCGATGTCTCCCGCACCGCACGAGCCGATGTACTCCTGGTCGATATCGTTGAAGACATAGACGCCCGGCCGCATCTCGGTGATGCCGGTGAAGTCGCGCGAATGCATCGCCGTCGGCGTCGAGCCGCCCGAGACGATCGGGCAGGGAATGCCGGCTGCGCGCAGCTTTTCCGCCGCGGTCACGAGGGCGAGGCGTTCCTGCTCGGCGACGCCCGCGATCCCGTCGGGCGTGCTCTGGTGATAGGAGTGCCCGGCATGGGTCATGACGCCGGCTAGTTCGACGCCCGGTGCCTCGTGCAGCACGCGCGCGATGTCGAGCAGGCCGGGCAGGGCGGGATAGGGAAGCCCGGCGCGGCCGCCGCCGCTGTCGATTTCGATGAATACGGAGAAGGTGTCGCCGTCCTTTGCCGCGGCGGCGATGGACTTCGCCACGGCGAGATTGTCGGTAACGACTCGCAGGTTCACGCCGCGGCGGCGCAGTTCGGTCACGGCCGCGAGCTTCGCGGGGATGATGCCGACACCGTAGAGAATGTCCTTGAAGCCACCGTCGGCGAAGTACCGTGCCTCGGCCAGGGTCGAGACGGTGATACGCCCGTCATGGCCCTCGACCGCCATGCGGCCGATCTCGACCGACTTCGCCGTCTTGAGATGGGGGCGCAGCATGACGCTGGCCTCGCGGAGGCGCTCGCTCATGCGCTTGAGGTTGCGGCGCAGGATCGCCCGGTCGAGAATGAGCACGGGAGTCGGCAGGTCGTCGATTGTCTGTGTAGCCATGGTGGCGATTCTAGCATGCCGATCGAGAACGAGCGCAAATTTGTCCTGAACGAACAGGCGACCGAGCTGGAGGCGGAGCTGGGTTGCCGGCCGGGGGTCGCCCGGCATCTGCTGCGGCAGGCCTATCTCGACGCGCCGGGCCTGCGCATCCGATCCCTGGAAGGTGTCGGAGAGACCGAGCACGTCTTCACCTACAAGCGCACCATCGAGGGCCAGGTCGTCGAGATCGAGACCGGCCTCAGCGCCATCGACTTCGCGCGACTCTGGACCCAGCGCAAGGAGACGCTGGTCAAGGTCCGCTACTCATGGAGCGAAGGCCGCTATCACTGGGACGTCGACTTCTTCAAGCGCGACGACGGCTCGACCTATTTCGCCATGGCCGAGGTCGAGATGCCGGAAGAGCAGAACGAGCCACCGCCGCTGCCGGAATTCCTGGCAGCGCATCTGCTGATGACGGCGCCGGCGTTGGACCCGCGCTTCACCTCCAAGCGCATTGCCGACCAGGCGCATGCCACGAAGCTGCTCGCCGACATTCGGGCGAACGGCGGAAAATAAGAAATCCGTCGTCCTGAGCGCAGCGAAGGACCTTGCCGGGCGACCGGAGGACTCCTTTGCGCACGTGAGATCCTTCGCTGCGCTCAGGATGACATCGTTATCGACGTGGCCTGATCCTCGGCAGCGTCACCAGGGACCAGGGATCGGGGAACTGGCCGACCGGGCAGTCGATCAGGAGCGGCGCGCCCTTGGCGATGCCGCGCGAGATCGCCGCGCCCAGTTCGTCGGGCGATCCGACACGCAGCGCATCGATTCCAAAGCTCTCGGCCATCTTCACGAAGTCCGGATTGCGCAGGTCCGTTGCGATGGTTCGGTTGTTGAACGACTGCTGCTGGATGCGTTTCACGTTGCCGAAGGCACCGTCGCTGAACACCACGGCCACGACGCCGATCCCGTGCTGGGCGGCCGTCGCCATTTCCA
>JAKFVZ010000359.1 GCA_021732965.1 Reyranella sp. | reverse complement strand
CACCGAACCCTATGCCGGCTATCACGGCATCGACTACGCGGAGGAGTTCGGTCCGCATGCGTTCGTTATGCGGGCCCGCACCGAGGGCGTGCGCGACTTCGGCTGCTGCCTGTCGCCGCAGAACGCCTTCTATCTTATCCAGGGCCTCGAGACGCTGCCGTTGCGTGTCGCGCGACACGTCGACAATGCCCGCAAGGTGATGGCCTTCCTCAAGGCCAATCCGGCGGTCGAGCGCATCGCCTCGCCCGACATGCCGGAGCATCCCGATCATGCGCTGGCGCAGAAGCTGCTGCCCAAGGGCACGGGCTCGATCTTCAGCTTCGACATAAAGGGCGGCCGCGAGGCCGGCCGCCGCTTCATCGAGCGGCTGAAGCTCTTCTCGCATCTCGCCAATGTCGGCGACGCCAAGTCGCTGGTGATCCATCCCGCGTCGACGACGCATGCCCAGCTCGACGCGGCGGCACTCAAGGAAGCGGGGATCGGCGAGGGCATGATCAGGCTTTCGGTCGGACTGGAAGATCCCGAAGACCTGATCGACGATCTCGGACCGGCGCTGCGCGCCGCGCAGAAGGGCTGACCATGAAGCTCACCGTCGATGGCCGGACCGTCTTCGCGACGACCGGCGGCACCGAGTTCGATCCCGCCAAGCCCACGATCGTCTTCCTCCACGGCGCCGGCTTCGATCGCACGGCCTGGCGCCTGCAGACCCGCTGGTTCGCCCATCATGGCCGCTCCGTGCTGGCCGTGGATTTTCCGGCGCACGGCCGGTCCGACGGTCCCGCGCTCGACAGCATCGGTGCGATGGCCGACTGGACGGCGCGCCTGATCGAGGCCGCCGGCCTGAAGCAGGCCGCGCTGGTCGGCCATTCGATGGGCGCGCTGGTGGCGCTCGACTGCGCCGCACGGCACAGCGACAAGGTGCGGGCGCTCGGCCTGTGCGGCGTCGCCTCGGAGATGCCGGTGCATCCCGAGATGCTCGAATCTGCCAAGGCCAACACGGCGAAGGTCCAGGAGCTGATGACCTTCTGGGGCATGGGCAATGCGCTGCACAAGGGCGGCATGGTCTCGCCCGGTCTGTGGCTGCGGCGCGAATCGCTTTCGGTGCTCTCGGGCAACAAGCCAGGCGTGATCCACACCGATCTGGCCGCCTGCAACGCCTACAAGGATGCGCCCGCGCGAGCGGCTGCCGTGACCTGCCCCACCGTGTTCGTGCTGGGCGACGGCGATCTCATGACGCCGGCGGCCAAGGCGAAAGCTCTCGTCGCCGCCATCGCTGGGTCGAAGGCTGTGACCATTCCCGACTGCGGGCACTTCATGATGGTGGAGCGCCCCGACGAAACGCTGGAGGCGTTGAAGTCCTGTGTCTGACCGCGTCGCTCTCGTCACCGGCTCGACGTCCGGGATCGGCGCCGCCATCGCCCGCCGCCTGTCGCGCGACGGCTACGTCGTGGCGCTCCATTCGCGCAGCTCGGCCGAGGTCGGTCGTGCGATGGTCCAGGAACTGAAGAAGGCCAGTTACCACCAGGCCGATCTCGGGGACGAGACGGCGGCGCGCGGGCTGGTTGCGTCGGTGCTCGAGGCGCACGGCCGGCTCGATGTGCTGGTCAACAACGCCGGCCTGTCGATCCGCATCCCACATACCGATCTGAAGGCGGCGACGGCGTCGCTGTGGCGACAGATGCTCGATGTGAACCTGATCGCGCCGTTCGTGCTGGTCGCGGAAGCCGAGGCTGCGTTGCGCGAGTCCAGCGAGAGCGGCCGGCCGGCGAGCATCGTCAATATCGGCACGCATGCCGGCTCGCGGCCCAAGGGCTCCTCGATTCCCTATGCGGCATCGAAGGCGGCGCTGCATCACGTCACCAAGCTGCTGGCGCTGTCGCTGGGGCCGGCGATCCGCGTCAACGCCGTGGCGCCCGGCCTGGTCGAGACGCCGATGACGGCCAACTGGCCCGACATGCTGGAGACCTGGAAGACGAAGTCGCCGATGAAGCGTCCTGCGAAACCGGAGGACATCGCCGATCTGGTGGCCGCGCTCTCGGCCAACGACTACGTTACCGGAGAGATCGTCATCGCCGACGGTGGGCTCAACCTCACCTAGCCAGACACGGAGGAAACAACAATGAACGTCCAGACGCTGCCGCCGGGCTACAAGACCGCCCCATGGACGCCGCCGGAAACCATCACCGGCGCCATGCTGGCCGAGGCCAGCAACAAGCTGATCGAGCTGCTGCGCATCCGCACCCAGCCGATCGGCATGCGCCTGTTCGAAGACCCGGCCGAGATGGACAGGATCAAGGGCGTCCGCAAGCCGACCGAGGGTTTCAAGTTCACCATGTGCCAGATGGTGACGCAGTCGCGCTGGTACGGATTCACGCTGGGCATCACCGTCGACAATACGCGCGGCGGCAATTGCGGCGGCGTGGTCGGCCTCAACCATCCGGGCGAGGGCTTCCTCTCGGGCGACCACATGAACGGCGTCTGGTTCGGCAACAAGGAAGCGTCCGCGGCTCACCAGGCCCAGATGCCGCGCGTGCCGGACGGCAAGTACAACGGCCTCGTCGTGTCGCCGCTGCGCTCGGCGCGCCTCGATCCGCCGGACATCTGCCTGTTCTACGGCACGCCCGGCCAGATGATCTATTTCATCAACGGCCTGCAGTATCATCGCTACCGCCGCTACGATTTCACGGTGACCGGCGAGAGCGCCTGCGCCGATTCGTGGGGCCGGGCGCTGGCCACGCGCCAGACCTCGCTCTCGCTCCCGTGCTTCGCCGAGCGTCGCTACGGCGGTGTGGCCGACGACGAGCTGCTGATGGCCTGCCCGCCCGACGAGCTGCTGCGCGCGGTCGAGGGCATGGGACATCTCGGCAAGAACGGCCTGCGCTATCCGTTCCCGCCCTATGGCGCGGTGATGGACCCGGCGCTGGGCATGGCCAAGAGCTACAGCTGAGATGCTCTACGTCGTGGCCTGGCCGGTGCTGGGCGAGGCCGACGACGCGGCACTGCACCGCCTCAGGGCGCAATACCATATGGGCGAGGCCGCGCTGATCGGCCCGCACTTCACGCTCGTGTTCGGCGCTGCGGCCGAACGCGAGGGCGAACTGCGGACGACGATGCAAAGCATCACGCAGCGTCCATTCTGGTTCCTGATCGAGCGCATCGTGCGGTCCGACCTCTACCTCTATGCCGAGCCGTCGGACGGTGCCGCGGAACTGGCGGCCCTCCATGAGGCGTTAAATCCGCGACCTGGGCGCGAGCCGTTCGAGCCGCACATCACGCTCGGCCTGTTTCGCAGCGCTGCCGAGGCCGAGCAGGTCGCGCGCATCGTCGGTCGCCAGAACCTGCCGATGACCGGCCGCGTCGAGGAACTGGCGCTGCTGCGACGGGCCGGCGACAGGCTGGAGACCCTGGAGACCGTTCGCCTCGGCGGATGAGCATCCCTGGCTGCGCGCGGCCTGTCGCGCGCTGACGGCGATCGTATCGCCAGCGCGATGCGCCAGATCAACGCCAGAGCGGCGGCAGCGGCGGGAGGCGGACGTTGCCCGGGCGAGCGGCGACGCCGAATTTGGCGAGCGCCTCGCGAACCCCGCGCGGCATGCCGAGGCTGGGCGCGGTCGAGACGCCGGCCAGCTTGAACAGGTGATCGAGCACGCGCTGCAGGCGGTCGCCATCGTCGGGATAACGGCGGATTTCGACCTTGCGGCCCTCGTCGATGCCGGCCTTCGCCTTGGCGATGTTGAGGGCGAGCTGCAGGCCGCCGAGTTCGTCCACCAGGCCCGCGCGCTTGGCGTCGACGCCGCTGAACACCCGGCCGCGGGCAGCGGCGTCGATGCGGTTGGAGTCGAGATTGCGGAATTCGGCGACCTGCGCGGTGAAGGCCGCATAGATGACGTCGAGTTCGCGGTTGACGGCGGCGCGCTGGGCCGGTGACGGCGGCTGGAAGGTCGAGTGCATGCCGGCATTGCGGCCCACCGATACGCGCTCGACATTGATGCCGAGCGAGGTCAGCAGCTCCTGCGCCATCGGCCAGATGCTGAACACGCCGATCGACGCGGTGATGGTCGTCGGCTGGGCCACGATGACGTCGCCGCGCACGGCGGCGAGATAGCCGCCCGAGGCCGCCACGTCGCCCATCGAGACGATGACGGGCTTGCCGGTGGAGCGAGCCCGGCCGACCGCGTCGGCAATGGCATCGGCGGCGGGGTAGGTGCCGCCGGGAGAGTCGATGCGCAACACGATGGCGCGTACGTCCTTGGCCTGCGAGGCGTTTTCCAGCGCTTCCACGACGTCCTC
>JAKFVZ010000559.1 GCA_021732965.1 Reyranella sp. | reverse complement strand
CTGGCTGCTCTATAATGAGCAACTGGATATGCTGACGATCCTCGGCGCCGCGCTGATCCTGTCCGGCAATCTGCTGAACCTGAAGGGCGCGGGAGCACGCCGGACATGACGCCCTCCTCCTGGATCGCGATTTGGGCCGGCCTGGTCCCGCCCGACGCCGCCGTGCTCGACGTTGCGGCCGGCAAGGGCCGCCACACCCAGTTCTTCGCGGCCCGCGGCCATCGCGTGACGGCGGTCGACCGCGACGTGACGGCGATCCCGGCGTCCGGGACGATCGAGGCGATCCAGGCCGATCTAGAGGACGGTTCCCCCTGGCCGCTGCCCGGCCGCCGCTTCGGCGCTATCGTCGTGACGAACTACCTGCACCGGCCGCTCTTTCCGGTGTTGTTCGATGCGCTGCTGCCCGGAGGCATCCTGCTCTACGAGACCTTCATGGAAGGCAACGAACGATTCGGCAAACCGAGCCGGCCCGAGTTCCTGCTGAAGGACGGCGAGCTGCTCGATCTGGTGCGCGGGAAATTCTCGGTGACCGCCTACGAGGCGCGGATGATCAGCCAGCCGAAGATGGCCATGGTGCAGAGGATCGCCGCCCGCCTTCTCTGATCGCACTCAGGCGTCGCGGGCGCCGCGCACCAGGCGGCCGGGCAAGGCACCGGTCGCCTCGCCGCCGCGATAGACGATCTCGCCCGAAACGATGGTCGCGTCGAAGCCATCCGTCCGCTGGATCAGGCGCTTGCCGCCGGCCGGCAGGTCGTAGACCACCTCGGGCCTCCGCAGTCGCATGTTGTCGTAGTCGATGACGTTGATGTCGGCCTTCAACCCGGCCTTCAGCAACCCGCGGTCGCGCAGGCCGACCTCGCTCGCATTGTCGGCGGTCAGTCGCTTGATGGCCCAGGATACCGGCAGCAAGGCGCCGCGTGTGCGATCCCGTGTCCAGTGGGTCAGCGTGTAGCTGGTCGCCGTGGCATCGCACATGATGCCGACATGGGCTCCGCCGTCGCCGAGACCGATCAGCGTGTTGGGCCGGTCGATCATCTCGCGCACCACGTCGAGATTGCCGGCGACGAAGTTGGTGACCGGCAGATAGAGGATCTGCTTGCCATCGTGCTGGAGCAGCAGGTCGTAGGCGACCTCGGCCGGCGGACGGCCCTGCCGCGCGGCGATGGCCGCAATGCTTTGATCGGCGGTCGGTTCGTAGTCCGGCGGATCGTCGAGCGGGAACGTGCGGTCCCAGCGATCTACCAGCCGGTTGCGCCGGTCGCCCTCGAAAGATTCGGCAAGCAATCGCGCGCGGAAGGCCGGGTCGCGCCAGTGCGCGAGACGGTCGGCGAAGGGCAGTCGCGCGATGCGGTCTGCACTCGGCCGGCCCGTGAAGGGCGTCTGCGAGAGTTCCAGTCCCAGCAACACGCTGGTCGGCCGCGAGCGCACCTGCGCGGTGATGCGCAGCCCCTCGCGATTGGCCTCGTCGATCTCCGCCATCGTCTCGCGCCAGCCGTCGGGCCGGGCATTGGACTGCAACAGGGTGATGGTCACCGGCCGCCCCGACTCCTTCGCCAGACGGCGGAACAAAGCCACCTCGCCTTCCTGGAAGTCGGACACGATCTGCAGCCAGCCGGCATCGGCCTGGCGCATCGCGCGGGCGATCGCCGTCAGTTCCGCTTCCTCGGCGCGCAGGGTCGGGATGTGCTTGCCGTCGGCCGAACGGTGATTGAGCGTGCGCGAGGTCGAGAAGCCCAGCGCGCCGGCGCGCAGGCCCTCGACGGTGAGTTCGGCCATGCGCTGGCGATCCTGCTCGGTCGCGGGCTCGCGGTCGGCGCCGCGTTGGCCCATCACGTAAACGCGCAGCGCGGCATGCGGCACCTGGGTCGCGACATCGGCATCAAAGGAACGCGCGGCGATGGCATCCATGAAATCCGGAAAGGAATGCCAGTTCCACGGCAGGCCTTCCGACAGCACGACCTCGGGAATGTCCTCGACGCCTTCCATCAGGTTGATCAGCATCGCGTGCTGGTCTTCGTGGCAGGGCGCGAAGCCCACGCCGCAATTGCCAAGGACGACGGTGGTGGCGCCATTCCATGAAGAAGGCGACAGCCGCTCGCTCCACGTCACCTGCGCGTCATAGTGCGTGTGCACGTCGACAAAACCCGGCGTCACCAGCCTGCCGCGCGCATCGATCTCCTCTTGTCCCTTGGGCAGGTTCTTGCCGATCGCCGCGATCTTGCCGTCCTCGATGGAAAGGTCGGCCTCGTAGGGATCGCCGCCCGATCCGTCGACGATGGTGCCATTGCGAATCACCAGGCTGGGAGAGGACATTGGATACTCCAGGGCGTGCCCACCGAGAGTGGCGCGATTCGCCACCTCGGTCGAGGCGAGGCGCCGCAATTTTCACAAGATCAGACGCAAGAGTTTCGCATGCAGAACGAGCAGATCCTTCGCAGGTGGCGACGCGTCGACAAGCCCGGTCTCGAACTGATGGCGCTGTCGCGCAGTCCTTCCGGTATCAGCGTTCGCTCGACATTGATCCACGCTGGCGAAGATTGCTTCGGACTGCGCTATCGCTGGGAACTCGATCCGTCGTGGCGCACCCGGACGTTGCGCATCGAACGGACCGATGCGGTCGAGAAATCGCTCGTCATCGAACGGACCGGCGATACGAACTGGCGAGTCGATGGAGAGGCCCGGCCCGATCTCGCGGGCTGCCATGAGGTCGATGTGTCGGCAACGCCCTTCTGCAACGGGCTGGCGATCAGGCGCATGAACGAGGCCGACGGAGAATTGCTGGCCCTGTTCGTCGACGCGCCGGTCCTCACCTGCCAACCGTCACGCCAGCGCTACGAGCATCTCGGTCCACGCCTCTGGCGCTACGTCGACAAGGGCGTGTCGGACGGCTTCACCGCACGACTCGACCTGGACGAGGAAGGCCTCGTCGCGAAATATGAGCACCTGTTCGAGGTGTTCTAACTAACTGTCATCCTGAGCGCAGCGAAGGATCTCACGCCTGCAGCGGAGTCCTTCGATCGCCATGTCAGGTCCTTCGCTTCGCTCAGGACGACAGCGGGATTACTCCGCCGCCTTCGCGATTGCGGCCTTGTGGAGCGTGGGTGCCGCGTACTTGCGGTCGTGGGTCAGCGACGGAACCATCTTCCGGGCTTCCTCGATCTTCGCCATGTCGACATCGGCGATGACGAAGCCGGCCTTCTCGCCGCCGGCATCGGCGATCACCTCGCCCCACGGGGCGACGGCGACCGAATGGCCGTAGGTCTTGCGGTTCGAGCCCTTGTGCGTGCCGACCTGGGCGGGCGCGAAGACGAAGCAGCCGGTCTCGATGGCGCGGGCCTGCATCAGCGTGTGCCAGTGTGCCTGGCCCGTCGGCACCGTGAAGGAGGACGGGATCGCCAGCATCGTGGCGCCGGCATGCGCCAGCTCGCGATAGAGATAGGGGAAGCGCAGGTCGTAGCAGATCGTCATGCCGAGCACGCCCCACGGCGTCTCGGCCAGCACCGCCCTCTCGCCCGGCCTGAACGTCGAGGACTCGCGATAGCTCTCGCCGCCCGCGAGCTGGACGTCGAACATGTGGATCTTGTCGTAGCTGGCCACGATGCCGCCCGACGAATCGATCAGGTAGGAGCGATTGCGGATCTGCTCTTCGCCCGGCACGCGCACATGGATCGAGCCCAGCAGGAACCACGCGCCCGTGTCGCGCGCGCTGGCGCGGCAGGCCGCGAGCATCGCGTGCTCTTCCTCGGTCTGCGCCTTGGCCAGCGTCTCGGTGCGGCTGGCACCGATCAGGCCGGTATTCTCCGGCGTCATGATGAAGTCGGCGCCGGCATCGCGCGCAAGCTTCGCCTGCTCGCGCAGGAAGGCCACGTTCTCGGCCATCTCGTTGCTAACGCTGGTCTGGATCAGGCCGGCCTTGAACGCGGTCATGTCGGAAATCCCTAGCCGGGCTGCGCGAGCAGGGCGTCGAGCTTGCCGGCCTGTTCGAGGGCGGCGAGATCGTCGGAGCCGCCGATATGCTGGCCGTTGATGAAGATCTGCGGCACCGACGTGCGGTTGGTGCGCGAACGCATCTCGGCGCGCTTCTTGTCGTCCATCATCACGTCGGCTTCTTCGTATTCGGCGCCCTTGCTGTCGAGCAGGCTCTTGGCCCGCGCGCAGTAGCCGCAGAACGGCGAGGTGTAGATCTCGATCTTGGCCATGGTTAACCTCTTTTGCGGACTATAACGCCGGCCGGACAACCCGCGCCAGTGTCAGCACATCAACCCGCCGGGCCCCGCCGCGTTCCATAACGCGCGCACAGGCCTCGAC
>JAKFVZ010000116.1 GCA_021732965.1 Reyranella sp. | reverse complement strand
GGCCTGCTGGGCCGTCACATGGCCTTGCTCGCCGGTGGCCGATGAGGCGACGGTCAGCCAGACGACGCCCTTGGCGGCGGCCTCGCGCTGCTGGTCCTGCATGTTGTTGGCGTTGTAGTGCTTGCGAACGTAGGGGCAGTAGTGATTCGTCGTCTCGAGCACGACGATCTTGCCCTTGAGGTCGGCCAGCGACCAGGTCTTGCCGTTGCTGTCGACGGCGCTGAACTGAGGTGCGGGCTTGCCCACATCGGGGCTCGTGGTGGCGAAGGCGGCGGCCGGAGCGATGGCGATCGCGGCGCTGCCCAGCAGCAGGGTACGACGGGGGACATTCAGCTTCGACATGGTGCCTCCTAACGTTTGGCTTGCGGGATCGACGACAGTTCCGAGAGGATCAGCGACTCGGTGAGGACCTGCGGCAGGATCTTCGGCCGATCCGCGCCCGGTGCCCAGAACAGGTAGAGCGGCACGCCCGCCCGGCCGAGTTCCTTCAGGACGCCCGTGATCTCGGCATCACGGTTGGTCCAGTCGCCCTTGAGCTTGACGACGCCCGCCTGCTCGAAGGCCTTGCGAACGGCCGGCACTTCGAGCGCGACGCGCTCGTTCACCAGGCAAGTAATGCACCAGGCGGCGGTGAAGTCGACGAACACCGGCTTGCCTTCGGCCACCGCCTCGGCCATCCGGGCGCGGGAGAAACGCTCCCAGCCCTCGAAGCTGACGCCGGCATTGGCAGCGCCCGACGCCGAGGCGGCGGTCGCGGGACTGTCGTCGATCTTCAGCGTCGCGGCGAAGGCCAGCAGCACGGCGGCGGCGGCGAGACCGCGCCGTACCCAGGTGCCCGCCGAGGCGCCGCTGCCGATCCGCAGCAGCCAGATGGCGAAGGCGATCAGGATCATGCCGCCCAGCGCGTAGAGCACGCCATCGGCGCCGGTCTGCTGGATCAGTACCCAGATCATCCAGACGGTGGAGGCGTACATCGGAAAGGCGAGGAACTGGCGCAGCCGGTCCATCCAGGCGCCCGGCCGCGGCATCAGCCGCTGCAGGGCGGGCGTCATCGACAGCGCCAGATAGGGAAGGGCGAGGCCAAGGCCCATCGCCAGCAGCACCGCCACGGTGGCGGGCGCGGGCTGGCTGAGCGCAAAGCCCAGGGCCGCTGCCATGAACGGCGCGGTGCAGGGCGTTGCCACGATCACCGCCAGCACGCCGGTGAAGAAGGCGCCGGTCGTGCCGCCGCGCGATACCAGGCCCTGGCCGACGCCGGCCAGCCGCCCGCCAACCTCGAACACGCCGGAGAGGTTCAGGCCGACCACGAAGAACAGATAGGCGATCAGCAGCGAGAAGACCGGCGACTGGAACTGAAAACCCCAGCTCACCTCGCCCGCCGCCGAGCGGATCGCGATCACGGTGCCCGCCATGGCAGCGAATGAGACGAGCACGCCCGCCGTGTAGGCGATGCCGTCGCGGCGCATCGCACTCTGCTCGTGGCCCGCGAGGCGCGCGAAGGCCGCGGCCTTCATGGCCAGCACCGGGAAGACGCAGGGCATCAGGTTCAGGATCAGGCCGCCGAGCAATGCGAACAGCAGGGCCTGCACCAGCGAGATTTCTTCCGCTCCCACGGCGTTCGCCAGCGACGCCGTGGCGGTCGGCACGAAGGCGGGGTCGAGCTTCGCCGACAGGTCGAAGGCCTGCTTCACGCTGCCGTCGGCTGTCTTCTCCGTCAGGACCAGCGTACCGGCGAGTTCGGCCGGCATTGCCGTCTTGGCGTCGCCCTTCTTCAGCGGAATGCGGATGCCCTCGGCGGTGACCGTGGCGTTCTGCTTCGACATGGTGGCGACGGGGCCCCATTCGGCCGGGAAGAAATAGATGTCGCTGAGCGCGTCGGCTTTCAGGCCCTTCGCCTCGACCAGCAGAGTCGGATCGCCGGCCTTCGACACGCCGTAGCGCGCGGGCCACGGACTCTGCGTCGGCAGGGCGCGGCGCGCCTGCTCGAAAAGGGTCCGCGTCTCCGGCGAGGCCGGCGTCGCGGCGGCACCCGACGGCAGCACCAGCTCGAACTTGCCCTCCTCGGGAATGCAGACATCCTCGCAGACCAGCCAGTTGGCTTCGGCCGCGAGGGTGAGCGGCCCCGAGAGATTGGCCGGCGGCGTGATGCGCACCAGCAGGACGGACTCGTCCTTGAAGCCGTAGTTGGTGATGCCGCCGATATCAAAGCGCGACGGCGCCGGCCAGACGATAGGATCGGCCTTTGCGCCCTCGGGCAGCTTCCAGGCGATTTCCGTGGGCAGGCCCGATTCACCCGGATTCTTCCAGTAGGTGTGCCACTTCGGCCGGATGGTCTGGCGCAGGCCGACCCAGAAGGGCTCGCCTGGCTTCACCGTCGCCACTTCGGACACGAGCTCGGAACGCACATGGTCGGTCTGTACGACAGACTGCGCAAAAGCCGGGCTTGCCAGCAGAACGAGCAGGAAGGCGAGGAAACGTCCCATCGCCTTCCTAAGTGACCCCGGCCCGTGGCGCTGGCAAGGCAATCCGGATCAAGCCGTCGTGATATTTTGCCCGATATCCAGCGAACGTCTAAGGTCTTGGTTCCACTGGAGAAATTCATGCTGCGACTGGATGAAAGGCGCTTGCTGGGGGCCCTGGACGATCTTGCGGCCGTCGGTGCCATCGAGGGCGGTGGCTGCGCGCGGCTGGCGCTGACCGACGAGGACAAGGTCGGCCGCGATCTCGTCGTGGGCTGGATGAAGGCGCTGGGGCTCGCCGTGACGGTCGACGCGATCGGCAACGTGGTCGGCGTGCGTGCCGGTCGAGAGGACATCGCGCCCATCATGACCGGCAGCCATATCGACACGGTACGCACCGGTGGGCGCTACGACGGCAATTACGGCGTGCTCGCGGGACTGGAGGTCGTGCGGGCCTTGAACGAGGCCGGTGTGACGACGCGCCGGCCGATCGCCGTCGCCTTCTTCACCAACGAGGAGGGGGCGCGCTTCCAGCCCGACATGATGGGCAGCCTCGTCTATGTCGGCGGCATCGGGCTCAACGAAGCTTATGCCGCGGCCGACAAGGACGGCGCCTCGGTCGGCGACGAATTGCGCCGCATCGGCTATCTCGGGCCGGTGGCGCCCGGCGCAGTGAAGCCCCATGCCTTCGTCGAGCTGCATATCGAGCAGGGCCCTATCCTCGACGAGGAGAAGGTCCAGATCGGGGTCGTCGAGAGCGTGCAGGGTATCTCGTGGACCGAGTACACCGTGACCGGTGTCTCCAATCATGCCGGCACCACGCCGATGCGCCTGCGCCGAGACGCGGGGTATCTCGCGGCGTCGGTAAATCTTTTTGCGCGCAAGCTCGCCTGGGAGATGGGCGGAGACCAGGTGGCCACGGTGGGCTCGCTGGCGCTGCGGCCCAACCTCATCAACGTCGTGCCCAATCGCGCGATCTTTTCGGTCGACCTGCGCAACACCGACGAGGCGAAGCTCAAGGAGGCCGAGGCCCGCGTCGCCGCCCATATCGCGGAGGTCGCCGCGGCCGAGCGGGTCGAGGTCGAGGCCAAGGTGCTGGCGCGCTTCGAGCCGGTGATCTTCGATGCGGGCCTGGTCGACCGGGTCGAGCACCATGCGAAGGCCTTGTCGCTCAGCACGCGCCGCATGCCGTCGGGGGCCGGCCACGACGCGCAGATGATGCAGCGCCTCTGTCCGACGGCGATGATCTTCGTGCCGTCGGTCGCGGGCCTCAGCCACAATGTGAAGGAACATACCGAAGCCGCCGACCTCGCGGCCGGCGCGCAGGTGCTGCTGAACGTGATGCTGGAACTTGCCGAACGCCGGTAGTTGTCTGACAACTGGAGCGACGTTAGCATCCCCGCGATGGCCGAGAAGCAGCCCGCCAACAATCTTGCCGAGCAGGTGATGGCGCGGATTGGCGCCGACATCCGCGGCGGCCGGCTGGCGCCCGGCGCGCGCCTTCCGACCGAGCAGGAACTGACCACGGAATTCGGCGTGAGCCGCACCGTCGTGCGCGAGGCGGTCGCCGCCCTGCGGGCCGATGGGCTGGTGGTGACGCGCCGCGGCTCCGGAGCCTACGTCGCCGATCCGGCGGCGGGTCCGTTTCGCATCGTCCCGCCCCGCGCGACCTCGCTGCCCGACATCATCAACGTCATGGAGTTGCGGCTGGCCGTCGAGGTGCAGGCCGCGGCCCTGGTGGCCTAGCGCGCCAGCCGCAAGCAACTCGCGTCGATCGAGGCGGCATGGCGCGCCATCGAGGCCGCCCTGCAGCGTGGCGAAGGCGCCGTTGCCGAAGACTTCGCCTTTCACC
>JAKFVZ010000178.1 GCA_021732965.1 Reyranella sp. | reverse complement strand
GGCCCGTCCTCGCCCAGCCCGATCGAATCATGCGTCATGACGTAGACAACGCGCTGCTTCATCAGCGCCTAGAGGCGGATAGCCGGGCGACAGTAATCGGCGAAGACGAGGAACGTTCCGCCATAGGGGATGAAGCCGCCATGGAGGGCGATGCCGTTCATCGCGGCGGCCATGCCGAACTCGCGGATGCCGTAATGGACGTAAGAGCCGGCGAAATCGCCGGGCGTCACCGGCTTCTGGCTCTTGGCGTGCGTCAGATTGGAGTGCGTCAGGTCGGCCGAGCCGCCGAACAGATCGGGAATGGCGGGCGCGATCGCGTCCAGCACCTGCTGCGAAGCTTGTCTCGTCGCAATCTTTGGCGCATCGGCGAGAAAGCGCGTGCGGATCGTCGCCAAAGCTGACCGGCCAACGTCCCCGATATCTCCCGCGAGTGCAGCAGCAAACCGAGCCCGAACGTCAGACGGCGCATCCTTCAGGCGAGCCTGCCAGTCCCTGCGCGCCTTGGCGTTCTTTTGCCCGGCTCGTATCCAGGCGTCCCCGACTTCCGCAGGCACTTCGAAGGGCGCATGCGGCCAAGCCAGCGCGGCCCGCGTCGCCGCGACCTCGTCGGCGCCCAGCGGTGCGCCATGGACCTTTTCCGTTCCCTGACGATTGGGTGAGCCGAAACCGATGATGGTTCTGCAGGCGATCAGCGATGGACGCGGATCGGCCTTGGCCGCCGCGATCGCCTCGGCCACCGTCTCCGGGTTGTGTCCGTCGATCCGAGCGGCGTGCCAGCCGCTGGCGGCGAAGCGTGCGAGCTGGTCGTCCGAACAGGACAGCGCCGTCGCGCCGTCGATCGAAATCGAATTGTCGTCGAAGAGGACGATCAGCCGGCCCAGCCGGAGATGCCCCGCCAGCGAGATCGCCTCATGGCTCAGCCCTTCCATCAGGCAGCCATCGCCGGCGATGACATAGGTGTGATGATCGACGAGGTCGTCGCCGAAGCGGGCGTTCGACAGCCGCTCAGCCAGCGCCATGCCTACCGCTGTCGCAAGCCCCTGTCCGAGAGGCCCGGTCGTCGTCTCGACACCGGGTGTATGGGCATGCTCCGGATGGCCGGGCGTCAGCGAGCCCCATTGCCTGAAGGCCTTTAGCTGCGCGATGTCCATGCCTCGATATCCGGTCAGATGCAGGAGCGCATAGAGCAGCATCGAACCATGTCCGGCCGATAGCACGAAGCGGTCGCGGTCGGGCCAGGCGGGGTCGGCAGGATCGAATTTCAGGAACTGCGCAAACAGCACGGTCGCGACGTCGGCCATTCCCATCGGCATGCCGGGATGCCCCGACTTGGCCTTCTCAACCGCGTCGATGGCGAGGAAGCGGATCGCGTTCGCCATGTCGCGATGCATCGACGCCTCGTGCCCGAGAGCCATGGGTGCCATCTTGTTCATGCCCGCCTCCGCCGTTCCACGAGTTGCAGGATCATCGGGGTCAGGATCAGCTGCATGGCGAGGTCGAGCTTCCCGCCATGAATGACGATCGAATTGGCGCGTGACATGAAGCTGCCGGCGATCATCGAGCGCAGGTAGGAGAAGTCGATCCCGCGCGGGTTCTTGAACCGGATCACGACCATGGATTCGTCGGGCGTAGGGATCCAACGCGCGACGAACGGGTTCGAGGTGTCTACCGTCTGAATGCGCTGGAAGTTGACGTCGGTCTGCGAGAATTGCGGGCAGATGTGGTGGATGTAGTCCGGCATGCGCCGCAGGATCGTGTCGGTCACGGCCTCGGTCGAATAACCCCGCGCCGACCGGTCCCGGTGCAGTTTCTGGATCCATTCGAGGTTGATCACCGGCACGACTCCGATCTTGAGATCGGCATACTGGGCGATGTTCAGCCTCTCGTCGCAGACCGCCCCGTGCAGACCCTCGTAGAAGAGCAGGTCGGTGTCGGCGGGCAGCGGCTCCCAATCGGTCATCTTGCCGGGCGGCACGCCGTAGGTCTCGGCCTCCTGAGCATCGTGGATGTAGTGGCTGGTCTGGCCCGCGCCGGTCTCGCTATAGGACTTGAAGACCGCCTCCAGCTCTTCGAGCAGGTTGGTGGCGGGGCTGAAATGGCTGACATGCTTGTTGCCCCTGGCGGCCTCGTCGGCCATCAGCTTTCGCATCTCCAGGCGGTCGTAGCGGTGGAAGGCGTCGCCCTCGATATAGGCTGCGGCAATGGTTTCGCGCCGGAATATCTGCGCGAAGGTGCGCTTCACCGAGGTGGTGCCTGCCCCGGAAGAGCCGGTGATCGAGATGATCGGATGCTTGATCGACATCAACCGATCTCCGCTCAGGACCGGAACAGGCCGCGCCGCCCGAACAGCGGCGCGACGGACCTGTCATCCGCCGGGGCGGCATGCAGCATGTCGATGCGTGAGACCTCTTCGGGCGCGCCGAAAATCAGCGGCACGCGCTGGTGCAGGCGCTGCGGCAGAATCGTTCGGATCGGCCGATAGCCGTCGCTAGCGGCTCCACCCGCCTGTTCGATCAGGAAGGCGACGGCCTGCGCCTCGTAGACCAGCCGCAGGCGGCCCTCATGATAGCCGGGCCTGGCATCGCCGGGATAGAGAAACACGCCCCCGCCTAACAGGATGCGGTGCGCCTCGCCGATCATCGCGGCATACCAGCGGGTGTTGTAGTCGACGCCCAGCGGTCCTGATGAGCCTGCGAGACAATCCTCGACGAACTGACGCACTGGCGGGTCCCAGTGCCGGGCGTTCGAGGCGTTGATCGCATAGTCCCGCGTGCCGCGCGGTATGCGGATCCCTGTCTTCGTGCGCAGGAAGGCAGCCGTCTTCCGTTCCAGCACGAAGACATCGACGCCGGACCCCGTCGTCAGAACCAGCGTCGTCTGGGGTCCGTAGAGCACATACCCTGCGGCAAGCTGGGCCTCACCGGTCGAGGCGAAAGCTCCGAGTTCCGACGCATCCCCCGCATCCGCCGCCCTTATCGAGAAGATCGTGCCGATCGCCCCGTTCGTCGCGATGTTGGCGGAGCCGTCGACGGGATCGACCGCCACCGCGAGAGGGCCGTTGCCGGGAAGGTGCTGAATCTCGTCGTTCTCTTCCGAGGCGATCTGTGCGACCGGGCAGCGCGACAGCGCCGCGAGGATCAGGTCGTTGGCGATGAGATCGAGCGCCTTCTGGGCGTCGCCGTCGGAAGTCGCGCCCGTTGCGCCCGCCAGATCGCCGGCCAGGCCGCCTTTCGAGACCAGTTCGGAGATCGAAACCGCTGCCTGCGCCAAAGCGAGGGTCGTGTCGGCGACCTGCGTCTGCAGCTCGCCACCAGTTCGATAGGGCGCAAGACATTGCGCCAGCGACGGTTGGTCCAACACGAGCTTCCTCCCCAGGAGCCTTCGAATGCGGCGCTGCCTCGCTGGGCCGAACCGTCCATTGACTTCACATTCGGGCTTCTAGATTAAAAGGGAAATTTATTCTTCTGTTGATAGGCCAAAGAATGTCTAATGCCAGTCGCCATCTCCGCGACGCCACGTTGCGCCAGTTGCGGGCGCTGGCCATCGTGGCCCGGAGCGGGAGCTACACCGCCGCCGCGACATCCATCGGCGTGACGCAGCCGGCCGTTTCGCTCCAGATCCAGACCATGCAGGAGCGGATGGGCCTGCCCCTGTTCGAGCGCGCCAACGGGCGCCTCGTCCCGACGCAGGCGGGAGTTCTTTTGGTCGCGCTCTCACAGCACATCGAGACGCTCGTCCTCGAAACCGAGCGTCAACTCGCTGCCATGCGCGCTGGCCAAGGCGGCGAGGTTTCGATCGGTGCAGTCAGCACCGCGAAATACTTCGTGCCTTTCATCATTTCGGCCTTCCAGCAGGCGCATCCTAACATCGAGGTCCGGCTGGTCATCGGCAACCGCGGCGAGATGCTCAGCCTGATGCGGAGCAACCAGCTCGACCTCGCAATCATGGGCCGGCCGCCGGATGATCTCCTCGTTGAAAGCCAAAAGTTGGGCGATCATCCGCATGTCATCATTTGCGCGCCCGGACATCGCCTTGCCGGCAGGACCAGCGTCGAAGTCGCCGGGCTCGAGGCGGAAACCTTTCTCGTCCGCGAGCCGGGCTCGGGCACCCGCATTCTGATGGGGCGCTACTTCGCTGAGCACGCAATGGCGCCACGGATCGGCATGGAGATCGCCAGCAACGAGACGATCAAGCAAGCCGTCATGGCCGGCCTGGGCATGGCATTCATCTCTAGCCACGTCATCGCCGCCGAAGTCGCCGACCGGCGCATCGCCATCGTCAAGGTCAAGGGGCTGCCTCTCCTGCGTGAATGG
>JAKFVZ010000180.1 GCA_021732965.1 Reyranella sp. | reverse complement strand
GTGACAAGAGTCGAACGGCTGCGCCTTCCACCACCACCCCGGCGCGATCTAGTAACTGTCGAATGTGAAACTGGCCAAAAGGCGGCACTTATCAGGCTGTGTAAAAACGGCGGGAGCCTCGCTAGGCGGGTCACTCAAGCTGATGCAAATGCCTCCAAGAGCGGGCATGCCGGCATCGTGCCATTGGCACAGGCCTTGACCATGGTGGCGAGAATGCCTTCCATCCGCCGCAGACGCCGGATCTTGGCGCGAACCTCCGTCAGGTGCGTGAGGCCAATGTCATGCACTCGCCGGCAAGACCGGGATTTCTGATCGGCAAGGTCGAGCAGATGGCGGATCTCGTCGAGCGAGAATCCGAGGTCCCTCGCGCGACGGATGAAGCAAAGACGCGTGACATCGACCGTCCGATAGAGCCGATAGCCGCCGGGACTTCGGGCCGGTTTCTGCAGCAGGCCGGCGCGTTCGTAGTAACGGATGGTTTCGATGTTCACGCCCGAGCGCTCGGACAGAACGCCGATCGAGAAGACGTCTGGGGCCGGCATGGCATCACATTCCTTTGATGTTTCTTGGGTATTGAGTCTGTAGTTCCTACAGGGTGTACACCATTGCGCATGATCGAGTGCAAGACAACGGAATCGGCGCCGAGTGGACCACCCGTCGCTGACACCGCAAAGACAGTCCTGGCCGCTGGCGGTCTGCTTGCAGCCTTCGGGGTGGCCTCGTGCTGCGCCCTGCCCGTCGCCCTGTCACTCCTGGGAATAAGTGCTGCCTCCCTTGTCGGCGTCGGCTACCTTGCGGCGCAGTATCAGCAGGAGTTGCTCTACGGCGCCGTGATCTGCCTGGGCGCCGCCGCCGCCATCTTGTGGTGGCAGCGGCGAGCGCGGCTTTGCGCTTCCGGTGCAACGTGCAATCGTCCGACAGTCGACTGGGGTAGCAAGATCGCTCTGGTATTGGCCGTCGGCCTGTTGGCCCTTACCTTCTGGATCGAGCCCCCGATATGACCGTCCTTCTCCAATCGACCCTGACCTGCCCGAGCTGTGGCGTCGCCAAGGTCGAGACGATGCCAACCAACGCGTGCCAGTATTTCTACGAGTGCACGGCCTGCAATACGCTGCTCAAGCCCAAGCAGGGCGATTGCTGCGTGTTCTGTTCCTATGGGTCCGTGACTTGCCCGCCAATTCAAGAGAACAAAGGTGACGACTGCTGCGCCAGCTAGTGCGGGAGCCACCGAAAATTAAGGCCAGCCCACTTGCACCGAATGACCCTGCGGCTGAGATCAGGCTTGGAGTTTTTCGTCCCGATTGGTCTGTCGCTACGACGACGCGGGCCCGCGAGGCACTCACCGGCGTATGGCGGCACTCGCGCTCAAGGCGGCGCGACGAGCGGACTTCATTCAGATAGCCATAGATGTAGAGCTTCAGCAGGTCGCGCGGGCCATATCCAGGCCTGGCTGTAGATGCTGGCGCCGCGCGCTCGAATCCAAGCGCAGCAAAATCGATACCGTAAACAAAGGCATCGACCACGCGAACAGGTGCGGAGTCGTCGACGTAATCGTCCAAGATAGACGGCAACAGCGTCGCCTGATGCCGATGATCTCCAATGACATAGCCCATAACAGCTCCAGTTAGCGACTTCCCAAGACTCTGCTTTGCCGTCCGCTGCACTAATGCTGAGCCTGGCTGAGACCTGACTCGTTCGACACAGGACAGGCTACGAGCATCACCGACGATGCGAGTCGGTGCGGCGTCAGGACGCCTCATGGCCCGCTAGCTTCCGATCCACACCTCGAAGGTGAGATTCGCGAGCAGGTCGAAGGCCCAGGCGACGCACGGGTCATCGACCTCCACGTATGGCGGGTCGGACCAGGCGCGCACTCCGCCATCGTAAGCGTGTTGGGCGTGGGCCTTGAGACGGTGCGTGAGAGACTCGCCCCAGTCCACGAAATTGTGCATCTCACTGTCGAGACAAGGTAGCTCGTGGGAATCGCACGCAACCAGCATGTCGCCGAAGTCTGAGCAGCGGCGCTGCGTTTTTTCACAGCCTGTTACGCGCCGCTCGAACCGAAGCGCCACACCGGGATGCCGAGCTTGCGGGCCTTGTCGGCGAGGTTCTCCTGGATGCCCGAGCCCGGAAAGACGATGACACCGATCGGCAGGACCTCGAGGATCTGGTCGTTGCGCTTGAAGGGCGCGGCCTTGGCGTGACGGGTCCAGTCCGGCTTGAACGGGATGTGCGGCACCTTGCGGGTGTCGGCCCAGCAGGCGGCGATACGCTCGGCGCCGGCCGGCGAGCCGCCGTGCAGCAGGACCATGTCGGGATGCTTGACGCGGACCTTGTCGAGCGTGCGCCAGATCTGCCGATGGTCGTTGAAGTCGGCACCACCGGTGAAGGCGATCTTGGGACCGGCGGGCACCAGCAGCTCGGTGTCGGCCCGGCGCCGGGCGGCCAGGAAGTCCCGGCTGTCGATCATCGCCGCGGTGAGCGCCCGGTGGTTGACCATCGACCCGGTGCGCGGCCGCCAGGTCGAGCCGGTATGGACCTCGAAGCGATCGGCGGCCTGGTCGCGGAAGAGTTCTAGTGCGTTGCGGCGTTCGATCAGGGTCAGGCCCTCGGCGACGAGGCGCTCCAGTTCGACCGAGCGGACCTCCGAGCCGTTCTGCTCCTTCTGGCTCCGGCGCTGCGCCTGCTCGTTGGCGTCGAGCTCACGCTCTATGCGTTGGGTGGCGCGATGGAACAGGTTGACGGCCGACCACAGCAGCTCCTCGAGGTCGGGCTCGAGACGGGTGTCGGTGAGCGTCGAGACGAACGCATCGAAGATGTCGACGACGGCGCCGACGATGCTTTGAGTCTCCGGGAGTGGCCTGGGATCGGGCTCGTCCTGGAAGGGACGATGACCGTAGAGCTGCAGCTCGGTGAGGACGTGATGGGTCGGGGATGAGGCGTGCAGAGGCTCGAAGTCGGGATCGTCGTTGATCGCCATGATGATGTCCTTTGTCGGATCGGCCGCGCCCATCGCGGCCTTCGTGGGCGTCGACAGACGGCGGGCAGCACGTTCCCGCACCGCGCTTGCGGCCGGAGCAGAGCGGAGGACGGCGGGCCAAGGCTTTCTTGCTTCGCGAGGAATGCCGGCGAAGCCGGCAGGGGAAGAAAGCCGCAGGACTGCCGTTGAGGGACCGGGCGGCTGCCGTCCGATCGCCCCTCTAGAAGGCCGGGGCGCCCTCTCGGCCGATCCGAAGGGCAACAGAGCGACTGACGACGAAGCGATTGCCCCTGCCCGTGCTTATCCCGTCGTGGCCGTCGCCAAGTCCAGGAAGCGAACCACGTCCTGCGGGGCGAGCTGCCGGTGCACGGATGCACAGAGCCGTTCGACTCCCAGGCGGTGGAGATCCTCGTTGAAGTCGCCGAAGCAGGGCGAAAGGCTCAGCACCTCGATTCCGGCGGCCTCGGCGCGGTTGCACAGGCAGGCCGTCGCAGCATCACCTGCCGAATCAGCGTCGCGTGCGATATAGAGACGGCGCAAGGTCGGTGAAAGCAGCAGCGCGGCAAGATGGTTGGCCGAGAGCGCGGCCACCATCGGCAGGGTCGGCAGCACGCTGCGCAGCGACAGCATGGTCTCGATCCCCTCTCCGGCGGCCATCACGTCGTCGGCCGCACCGAAGCGGACACCATGCCCGAGGAGATTACCCATGGCCCGTCGCGGCGAGTCGATCGGCGCCTTGTCACGGCCTGAAGGATCGAGCCAGGTGCGGTGCGCTCCGGTGATCTTGCCGCCAAGGTCCGTAACCGCTGCGATCAGGGCCGGCCAAGTCTCGGTCGGGCTGTCGTCGTCGGGGCGATAGTAGCAGCGCGGATGGAAGCGCAGCGGGTCACCGTCGAGCACAGTCACGATCCCGCGGCTGTGCAGATAGGTCTGGGCCAGCGTGCCCACGATCGGCCGGGACATGGCGTAGAGACGGCGTGCCGATTCCGGGGAACCCCGCGGCGCGGGAAGACGATCCTGCCGTGGAGTGATCTGATCGGGCGGCAAGGCGAGGAACGCGCGTGCCTCGTCCAGGATATCGCGCAGGCGATCGAGACCGCGATTGAGGGCGATGAGGTCTAAAAGGTCGCCATGTTCGCCGGTGGCGGCGTCGGTCCATTTACCGGCGGCACCCTTGCCGTGGTCGGGTCCGCTCAAGCGGACGAACAGGCTGCGGCCCCGGGTGTTGGCGACATCGCCGACCAGCCAGTAACGACCCTCGCGATGGCCGTTGGAGAGATAGTGACGGCACACCGCCTCGGCATTGCGCGCGAGGCGGTGTGCCGTCACTATC
>JAKFVZ010000247.1 GCA_021732965.1 Reyranella sp. | reverse complement strand
GTGCGAAGGCCTCGGACAGCGCCGCGCCGGTCGTCTGGCTGCCGCCGCTGCCGCGCTTGGAGGCCGCGATCTCCTTGCGGTCGTTGAGGCCGAGCGGCAGGACGATCATGACCAGGGCGAGGATGGTCAGCGCCCACATGGTCGGGCGCCAGTCGCCGAAATAGTTCTGCAGCACGGCCGCCAGCGGCACGATGAAGAACTGGCCGAACGAGCCGCCGGCGGAGCAGATGCCCACGGCCAGTGCCTGCTTGGCCGGTGGGGCCACGCGCAGGATGACGCCGAGCACCGGTCCGAAAGTCGCCGCAGACAGGCCGATGCCGACCAGCAGGTTGCCCAGGATCAGCATGAAGCCGTCGTGCATCGTGGCCGTCACGATCATGCCCAGGACGTAGACGGCACCGCCGCCGGCGATGGTCGGCGCGGAGCCGAAGCGGTCGGCGAGGCGTCCCGAGAAGGGCGCGATGACGCCCATCAGCAGCATCGACAGCGCCGTGCCGAAGGAGAAGAGTTCGCGGCCGACGTCGAGTTCGGCGGAAATCGGCTTCAGGAAGATGCCGAAGCTCTGGCGGACGCCGAGGCCGATGGTGAGGACGAGGAAGCCGCACCAGACGGCGGTCCAGTAGGAGCGTTGGGTCATGGCCGCAACCTGAGGCGGTGCGTCTCTACTGGCAAGACGTTCGGCCACAGTGTTTCCATAGAATTACTTCATGCCGTCACAAGCTGCGATGTGGCAGAACATATCCATGGCACGAGTGCGGTTCCTGTGCGGTTTGGCAGCTTTCCTGCTGGTTTTGGCAGGAAGCGCCGCCGCGGCGCCGCGGCTGGAACGCGAGCGCTGCGCCTTCAAGCCGCCGAAGGGCGACCGGGTCGAATGCTTCGTCCTGATCGTGCCGGAAAATCGCGAGCAGCCGCAGGGCCGCGAGATCAAGCTGAAGGTCGCCATCCTCAAGGCCAAGCGCACGGCCGGGGTCGAGCCGCTCGTCTATCTGTCCGGCGGCCCCGGCGACGCGCCGCTGGTGGCCTCGGCGCCGGGCGCCGACGCGCTGAGCGAGGGCGACTGGTGGAACGAGACGGCCGCCATTCGCCGCCGCCGCGACGTCGTCATCCTGAGCCAGCGCGGCGCCGGCGGCTCGTCGCCCAACCTCGACTGCTTCGACACCCGAACCTCCGATCCCGCCAAGGCCCGGCGCCGGTCCGTCACCGAGCAGCAGGAGCGGGACATCCTCGTCCGCTGCCGGGCCGGACTGGACCGACGCAAGATCGACCTCGCGATGTACACGACGCCGGCGCTGGCCGACGACGTGGCCGACCTCGCCGCGGCGCTGGGCCAGAGCAAGATCAACCTCTACGGCGTGTCCTACGGCACGCGCTGGGCCCTTGAGGTGATGCGCCGCCATCCCGACCTGGTACGGGCGGCGGTGCTGGATGGCGTCTACCCGCCCCAGGTCAACGGCGAGCAGAACGAGCCCGAGATCGTGCGCCGCGCCTTCGAGCAACTCTACAAGGACTGCAACGCCGATGCCGTGTGCCGCGAGCGCCAGCCCAACCTGCGCGGCGAGGTCGAGGCCCTGATCACCGGCGCCGAGCGCACGCCACTCGAGCTTTCCATCACTCTGGAAGACGGGTCGCACGCGGTGCGGCTCGACGGCACCCAGGTGCTGATGGTGATGCTCAACATGATGCGCGAGGGCGAGGTGGCGTCCATCCCCGAGATGGTGAAGGCGGCGCGCAAGGGCGACATGCGGCTGCTCAAGCTCTACGCCGAGGACCTCGAAACCAACGACGGCGGCCTGATGGAGCAGAACGCCCAGCAGTTCGACGGGCTCTACAACAGCGTCGAATGCCGCGAGACCTGGCCGATGGTCGACCGCGCCGCGCGGCGCCGCGCGATCGAGAACAACGGCATCTATGGGCTGAATGCCAAGGCGAGCAAGTCGCCGATCTTCTGTCCGGTGTGGCGCGTGACGCCCGCGCTCGCCGCCGAACGCCAGCCGGTGAAGTCGGAGGTGCCGACCCTGTTGCTGAGCGGCGGCTACGACTGGCTGACCCCGCCCGCGTGGGCGCGCGAGGCCGCCAGGACGCTGTCTGCCTCACGCAACGTCGTCTTCCGCGCCCAGGGCCACGGTGTCGTCGTCCAGGACGCCTGCGCCGCCCGCCTGCGCGACGTCTTCATCGAGGATCCCAACCCCAAGCGCGCGCTGGTCTGCCGCCCCGACACGGCGCCGAACTTCACCGCCGCCTGGGAACGCGCGCGCAACATGCCTTGAGGAGAGAAAGATGAATCGCGTGCTCGCGCATACCGGCGTCCAGTATCCGATCGTGCAGGCGCCGATGGGCTACATCGCCCGCAGCCAGCTGGCCTCGGCGGTGTCCAACGCCGGCGGCCTCGGCATCATCGAGACGTCGAGCGGGGAGGTCGATGCCTGCCTGGCCGAGATCGAGAAGATGAAGATGCTGACCGACAAGCCGTTCGGCGTGAACCTGCCGCTGCTCTTCATCCGCGAGCCACGGGTCGTGGACCTCGTCGCGAAGTCGGGCGTGAAGTTCGTCACCACCTCGGCGGGATCGCCGGCCAAGCTCCTGCCGACACTCAAGGCGGCGGGGCTCACCGTCTATCACGTGGTGCCCAATCTTTCCTCGGCGCTGAAGGCGGTCGAGGCCGGCGTCGACGGGCTGATCGTCGAAGGCGGCGAGGGCGGCGGATTCAAGAATCCCGACGACGTCTCGACGCTGGTGCTGCTGCAGGCGGTGCGGGAGAAGACCGACGTGCCGATGATCGCGGCCGGGGGCATCTGCGACGGGCGCGGCATGGCGGCAGCCTTCGCACTGGGCGCCGAGGCTATCCAGATGGGCACGCGCTTCGTAAGTTCGGCCGAGAGTCCGGTGCACCACAATTACAAGCAGGCGATCGTCGATGCTGACGATACCGGCACGGTGATGCTCAATCGCAAGTCGACGCCCTGCGTGCGGGCGCTCAAGACGGAACGCACCGCCGAGATCGAACGCGAGGGCTCGTTCGACCGCTCGATCTTCGGCTCGGTGAAGGACGTCTATTTCGGCGGCGACATGGAGGCCTCGCTGGCGCTGGCCGGCCAGACGGTCGGCCTGATCCACGAGGTGTTGCCGGTGGCCGAGATCATCCGGAGCACGGTGGAAGGTTTCCACGCCATCCGCCGCCAGCAGGGTGAAAGGTCCCTGGCCGGCGGCTTCTGAGGCGCAGCTACTTCAGCAGCTCCGGCGCGATCAGCCGGGGCAGGAAGAGGGCGATGTCGGGCCATATGATCATCGCCGCCAGTACCACGATCATCGGCACCAGCATGATGAGTGTGTCCTTCAGCGCATAGCGCAGCGGCACGCCCGCGACGGCGCAGGAGATCATGAGGCAGAGCCCGTAGGGCGGCGTCACTAGGCCGAAGGCCAGCGACACGATCGACACGATCGCGAAGTGCACGGGTTCCATGCTCACGGACTTGGCGAGCGGCTCGAGCACCGTGCCGACGATGATGATCGCCGGGATGGCGTCGAGAAAGCAGCCCACCACCAGGAACACGAAGGCGATGAAGAAGCCGACGCCGATCGGGCCCAGGCCCCAGGTGGTGACGTTGGCCAGCAGTTCCTGCGGGATCTTGTAGTAGGCCAGCAGCCAGCCGAAGGCCGAGGCGGTGCCGATGCAGAACAGCGCCACCGAGGCCAGTTTCCCGGTGTCGACCAGCGCCTTGTAGAGTTCCTTCGGTCCCATCTCGCGATAGACCACGATCGACAGCACCGCCGAATAGAGCACGGCCACGCAGGCCGATTCCGTCGCGGTGAACCAGCCCGCGAGGATGCCGCCGACGATGATCACGGGCGTCATCAGCGCGGGGATGGCGACCCAGATCGAGCAGAGGAGCTGGCGGAAGGTTCCCCGCGGATAGGTCGGATAGCCGCGCTTCACCGCATAGATGTGCACCGTGGCCATCTGGGCGCCCGCGATCAGCAGGCCCGGCACCACGCCCGCGAGATAGAGCGCGCCGATCGAGGTCGAGATCAGGCCGCCCCACACGATCATCAGGATCGAGGGCGGGATGACCACCGCCAGCACCGCGGAGACCGCGGTGATGGCGACGGAGAAGGAGAGGTCGTAGCCCTCGCGGGTCTGGGCATCGATGAAGATCTTGCTCTGGCTGGCGGCATCGGCGGTCGAGGAGCCGGAGATGCCGGCGAAGAACACCGAGAGCACCACGTTGATCTGCGCCAGCGAGCCCGGGAAGCTGCAGACGATGGCACGCGACAGCGCCACCAGCCGATCCGTGATGCCGCCCACGCTCATGAGG
>JAKFVZ010000372.1 GCA_021732965.1 Reyranella sp. | reverse complement strand
GCCGGCGGCTCCTCGGGCGGCTCGGCGGCGGCGCTCGCCACCGACATGCTGCCGGTCTGCACCGGCTCCGACACCGGCGGCAGCCTCCGCAACCCGGCCGCCTTCTGCGGCATCGTGGGCTTCCGCCCCTCCCCCGGCATGGTCGCGGTCGAACGGCGCGCCATGGGCTGGACGCCGATCTCGGTGCTGGGTCCGATGGGCCGCAACGTCGCCGACGTCTGCCTGCTGTTCGCCACGCAGGTCGGCCAGCACGACAGCGACCCGCTCTCCTTCCCGCTCGAGCCGGAAGCCTATGCCGAGCCGTGGCCGGTCGATCTCGGCAGCCTGCGGGTCGCCTACACCGAGGATTTCGGCGGCGCGCCGGTCGACAAGTCGATCCGCCAGACCTTCCGCGAGAAGATCAAGGCGATGAAGCCGATGTTCCGCAGCCTCGACAAGGTCGACGTCGACTACGGCGGCGCCGACCGCTGCTTCGACGTGATCCGCGCCGTCAGCTTCCTGTCGCGCTACCAGGACGCCTACACCAACAATCGCAAGATGCTCGGGCCGAACATCATCGCCAACTACGAACTGGGCGCGAAGCTCACCCTGGCCGACTTCGCCTGGGCGCATGGCGAGCAGACGCGAATCTTCCGGGCCTTCCAGGAGATCTACAAGGAATACGATCTGGTGATCGGTCCGACCGTCGGCTTCTCGCCCTTCCCCTGGAAGCAGCTCTACATCGACGAGATGGACGGCAAGAAACTCGGCACCTACTACCACTGGATGGCGACGAAGTACTTCGTCACCCTCACCACCAACCCCGCCGTCTCGCTGCCCTGCGGCGTCGACAGCCAGAAGATGCCGTTCGGCCTGCAGGTCATCGGCCGCTTCCGCGGCGACGGCGAGGTGCTGGGCGCCGCCCACGCCATGGAGCAGGCGTTCAAGACCAACCCGGTGCTGGCGCGGCCGCTGCCCAACATCGGCAAGCTCCGCAAGCCGGTGCCGGCCCTGAAGTCGATCGTCACCCATCCGCCGAAGCTCAACGCCAAGGTAGCGCGCGGCCCGGCGCCGGGCGCGCTGTAGTCGGAAAGACGGCACCAACGTCCGGCAACCTCGATCGGTTGCCGGACGAATGGTCTTTACAGAACTTCATCTTTTCGCCCGGGCGATGCCACTTCGGGCGACGTACCTCGTTCTAGTGGGAGTGTTCCCGTCGCAAGACAGGGTTCGACCCCAAACGGAGGTAGCGATGAACAAGCTGAAGTTCGTAATGGCGGCGGGCCTTCTGGCCGCGACGGCCGCCTGTACCCAGACCGGCTACGACAATTCGTATGCCTACAACAGCGGCTACAATACCCGCCCCGCCTACAACAACGGGTATTACGCCCAAAACAGCAACGGCTATTACAATAGCCGTCCGGCCTACAACAGCGGCTACTACGCGCAGAACAACAACGCCCGCTACGGCTATCAGAACCGTCGCGGGCCGAATGGCGACTATGACCGCGATGGCGTTCCCAACCGTCGCGACATCGACGCCAACGGCGACCAGATTCCGGACGCCTTTCAGCGCTAGCTGAACCTCCACCCGACACGATTGACCGGCTCCCGAATGCCTTCGGGAGCCGGTTTTGATTCCGGCATCGGGTCAGGCGACCAACGCCGGTCACCAGTCGATCACGGATGCCTTCAACAAATCCCGATTGGGACAACACGGCGACACCGTCACTCGCGAATCTCCTTTCATGGGAACGTCCCGCTCGCGAAAGGCGGGCTTCCCGGTGGAGGGAAAGAATGCGCTGCGTCAGTTGGCTCGCCGCCGCGGGCCTTGTGATGGTAACGGCGGGGTGTGTCGAACAGTCCGGCTATCCGACCACATACGGCTACAGTCCGGGCTACGGCTCGTCGAACTACGGTTACTCCGGTTACTCCAACAACTATGCGAGCCAGCCGAGCTACTACCGGCCGGCGCCGAGCTACTCCTACTACACGCCACCGCCGCCTCGGCCACAGGTGGTCACCCAGACCCGCTACGTGCCGGTCCCGGTCTCCCAGCCATCGCCTTCCCGGCGCATGAGGGACAGCGACCGGGATGGCATTCCCGACCGCTACGATCGCGACAGGAACGGCGACGGTGTTCCCGACAAGTACCAGCGTTCGCGCTGGTAAGTGCTGCCAGACGGCGCGACCCGAGGGTCGCGCCGTTTCGGCTTCTAGGAACGGCGTTTGCCGCGGATCTCGGCATCGTGCTGCCCCAGCGTTGGCGCCGGCCGGCGGATGCCGCCCGGCGTCGCCGAGAGCTTGAGCGGCACGCCCAGCGTCTTCTGCCTGCCCGCCCTGGCATGCTCGACCTCGGCCACCATGCCCCGCGCCAGGATCTGCGGATCGGCGAAGACCTCGTCGTGGTGCAGCACCGGGCCGGCCGGGATGCCTTCCTTCTCAAGCGCCGCCATCCAGTCGTCGGTCGTACGCTTGGCGATCTCGGCCTGCAGGATGGCGACGATCTGCTCGTTGTTCTTCACGCGGTCGGCATTGGCCTTGAAACGCGGATCCTCAGGAAGCTCCGGCTTGCCGATCATGGCGCACAGCTTGCGGAAGAAATTCTGCTGCGCCCCGCCGATGGTCAGCCAGCCGTCGGCCGTCTGGAACACCTGGTAGGGCGAGGAGCCGCGATGGCCCTGGCCAAGCTTCTCCGGCCGGATGCCGTTAGCGAAGTAGTTGGCCGCCTCGTACACGCCCAACGACACGGTGGCTTCGAGCAGCGAGGTCTCGACCCACTGGCCCTCGCCGGTCTTATGCCGCGCCTGCAGGGCGCTCAGCACGCCGATGGTGAGGTAGAGCCCGGCGCCGACGTCGGAGATGGCGAGCGGAATACGGTACGGCGGGCCGTCCTTGGGACCGGTCACCGACATCAGGCCCGACATGGCCTGGATGATCAGGTCGAAGCCGCCGCGCCCGGCGTAAGGGCCGGTCTGGCCGAAACCCGAGATCGAGCCCAGCACCAGCCGCTTGTTGCGCGCATGCAGCGCCTCCCAGCCGAGGCCGAGTCGCTTCATCACGCCGGGCCGGAAATTCTCCAGCACCACGTCGGCGCCGTCGACCAGATCCCAGAAGACCTTGAGATCGTCCTCGTTCTTGAGGTCGAGCTTCAGGCCGCGCTTGTTCCTGTTCCACAACATGAACGGAGCGGACTCGCCTTCGAGGAACGGCGGTGCGCCGCGCATCGAATCGCCCTGGGGACTCTCGATCTTGATGACGTCGGCGCCCATGTCGGCCAGCTGCATGCCGCAGAACGGGCCGGAGAGATGAGTCGTGAGGTCGAGGACGACAAGACCGTCGAGAGCGCCTGCCATGTTGCTATCCCAGAAGTTTGCGGAGATCGTCGAGCGTGTTGGCCCATTTGCTGACGCCGAGATGGTTCGACACAAGCCGGCCGGCCTGCACGATCAGGAAGCGCGGCGCCCCGCTCTTGCGCGGGATCTGTTTCAGGATCGGCGCCAGGTCGCCGGGCCAATACTGCTCCTGATAGGCCTCGCGGAAGCGGGCCGCCTCGACCTCTTCCCAGATGACCTGCCGGAACTCCGGCGAGGCAGTCCAGGCTTCGAGGTATTCGCGCTTCCAGCGCACGCAGGGCGGACAATCGGGGCCGCCGACCAGGATGACCCTGATCTCCGCCGGGGCAGACCGGGCCGGCGCGGCTACCGCCGCTGCGACGGCAAGACCGGCGAAAAGAAGCGCGCGGCGATTCATATCCGGTAATGTAGGCCCGCATGGCGCGACCGACCAATCCCTCTCTCGTCACCCTAGGTGATTTCTTCAAGTTCGCGGTCGCGCGTTTCCGCGCCGCGAGGCTGGCCTACGGCCATGGCACCACAAACGCCGTCGACGAGGCGGCCTTCATGGTGCTGGAGGCGCTGCGGCTGCCGATCAACCGGATCGACCCGTGGCTGGACCTCGTGCCGGCTCCGGCGGAGAAGGCACGCCTGATCACATTGATCGAAGCGCGGATCTCGCTGCGCATGCCGGCGCCTTACCTGCTGGAAGCCGCCTACATGCAGGGCGTGCGCTTCCACATCGACCGGCGCGCGCTGATCCCACGTTCCTTCATCGGCGACCTTCTCGCGGGCGGTGCGCTGCCGACCGCCCGGCCGCGCCGCATCCTCGACCTCTGCTGCGGCTCCGGCTGCCTCGCCATCCTGGCGGCATTGGCCTTCCCGCACGCCAGGGTCGATGCCGTCGACCTGTCGGCCGGCGCGCTGGCGCTCGCGCGGCGCAACGTGGCGACGCATCGGCTGGGCGACCGCATCACCGTGCATCGCGGCGACCTCTTCAAGCCGCTGC
>JAKFVZ010000190.1 GCA_021732965.1 Reyranella sp. | reverse complement strand
CCGACTGGGGCCTCAACCTCGACGAGAACCTCATCCCCGCCGACACCGAGAAGTTCGAGACCTCGACGCCAGGCATCTTCGCCGTCGGCGACATCAACACCTACCCCGGAAAGCTCAAGCTCATCCTCTCGGGCTTCCACGAGGCCGCGCTCGCGGCCCAGAAAATCCACCGCTACGTCCACCCCGAAAAACGCCTCACCTTCCAGTACACCACCTCATCGACATCCCTGCAGAAAAAGCTCGGGGTGGCGTGAGTTCAGCGGCGCGGGGGAAGGCCCGCCGCCGCTGAAAGCGGCTCCAGACCGCCGGCGTCGCGCTTCGGCGCGATCCTGAGGGCTTCGTTCAGGGGGCCGGACGGGCCAGCCAGCGTCGCCGAAGGCAGCGCCGGCGCCGTGCGCACGATCGCCGGACCGGTCGTGGGCGGCGCCTGCGGCGCCGGCGTCGCATCATCGGGTTCGGGCTCTTCCGGCGCGACGCGGTCGCGGAACTCGGCGAGCGCGCCCTCGACCGGCCGGAAACTGAAGCGCAGGACATGGCTGCCCGCCGGCACCTGCACGGCCCGGAACAGCACGTTGGCCTTCAGGATCTCGACCTCGACGCCGTCCAGTTCGGCGCGCCACCACGGATGCCAGATGTCGTTCAGCACGACGAACCCGGCCTGCGCGGCCGTCACGCTGATCTCGACCTCGGTGTTGTCGTAGCGCGTCATCCGGACATCGGCCCGAACCGGGCCGGGGCTCTGCGGCGTCGCCTCCGGCGGCTCGGCGTCGAGCAGCACGGTGCGGTGGGGATCGACATCGGGCCAGCGCCCGGCTTCCTTCATGGCCTCGAAATCGGCCGTCTGCCAGCCGCCGACGAACAGCGCCCGCGGCAGGGCGCGCGGGTTCTCATAGATGAAGCCCTGCTTGGTGTAGGCGACGAGCCGGAGATCGCCCTCGCGCAGCGAACGATCGATCTGGCCGATCGGCACCGGCGTCGCGATGTAGCGCAGTCCGAGGAAATCGGCGAGGCGGCAGCGATAGGACGGGAACAGCGGCGTGAACTTGCGCTGGTCCGGCCCCGCGATGGTGTCGCGCGTGCCGACCGCCTGCGAGAAATCGGCGAGGCGCAGCGGATTGTAGCCGAGCGTATGGTCGAAGCCGTGGACCATGCCGGCGTTGGGCCATTCGAAACCCATGCCGAGCAGTTCGACACGGTCGCGTCGCGGCGACCCGGCTGGCTGGGCGACGAGCCGCTTGAGCGTGCGCACGGTCTCGTTCTGGGTGTCAGGGCGCAGCACGTCGTAGATCTCCGGCGACAGCGCCGTCGATTCGTTGGGGCCGTTGTTGACGGCGAGGTCGGCCCCGACGACGCCGGTGACCAGCACGGCGGCGGCCAGCGGCCCCAGCGAGCCGCGCCAGCGCAGCAGGGCGCCGATCACCAGAAGCGCGGCGATGAACCAGCCTGCGGCGTTCGCAGCCGGCGCCCAGGCCTCGCCGAGCCGCCCGAGACGATGCGCCACGAGCAGCGCTGCGAGCAGCAGCGCGACGATGCAGCCCCCTGCCACCGCGAGATCGCGCCGGAACGGGCCGAGCGCCTTCTCGGTCAAAGTTCGGTGCAGCAGATAGCCGCAGAGCACGGCGCCGAGCGCGCCGATCAGGAACGTCGCGTCGGCCGGCCGGCGGAACGCGCTCACCCCGGGCAGCAGGTCGTAGAAGGCGGCGAAGACCGGAGTGAAGCGCCCCAGCCCGAACAGCAGCATGCAGACGAACAGAATGGTGAAGGGACGCACCGCCCGGTCCCAGAGCCAGCCCCGGCTCAGGCCGGGCGCGACCAGAAGCAGCGCCGGCAATGCACCGAGGTAAACCTGGCCCATGTTCTGCGAGAGGAACAGCTCCTCGGCGTTCCAGACGGTGCTGTAGGGGCCCCAGAAATCGACGCCCGGATCGCGCGCGCCGAACAGATCGGCGACGAAGGCGGTCAGCAGCGAGGCCGGATGCAGCGAACCGCGTCCGGCTTCGACGATGTCGATTGCCGGCCGCGTCGTCGCATCGGCGAAAAGCCAGGTCCAGAGCAGCGGCAGCATGACCACCGCAAGGCCGGCCGCTGCCGCCGCCGCAAGCGGCCAGAGGCTGGCGCGCAGCGCCGCCAGTCCGCCGAGCCAGTGCGTGACGACCATCGCGGCCAGCACGTAGACGCCGAGCAGCGCCACCTGATCCGGCTGCACCACCATCAGGCCGGCGGCGAGCCCGGCCAGCAGGCCAGCCCGCGCCGAGCCGCGTTGCAACCCCCGCGCCGTCAGCCAGAAGGCGAGCGCGAAGAAGGCCAGGCTCGCGATCTGGCCGACATGCTGGACGCGCCACGCCGAGGAGGCGCCGAAGGCGAAGACCAGCGCAGCCAGCAGCCCCCCGGCTGGATGCCAGAGCCGGTCGCGGCAGAACATCATCATGGCCAGCCCGCCGACCAGCAGGTGCCCGAGCACATAGGCGTCCACCGCCTGGAAGCTCGGCGAGGGCACGAGCAGCGCCAGCAGGATCGCCGGCGAGAAGATCAGCGACTGCGGATCGGCCACCTGCGGCGACCCGCCGAACACGTTGTGGTTCCAGAACGGCGACTGGCCGTGGTGCAGGGCCTGGGCGAGGAACTGGATCTGCGCCTGGAAATGCGCCTTCGCGTCAAACGGAATCGTCACCGCGCCCGACAGCCAGGGCCAGCACAGCAGCGTCCAGACGCAAATGAAGCCGATGGCGGCCAGCCGGTAGCTGACGCCCTTTCTCAGCAGCTCGGACAAGCGGACCCCCCGGTCCCCTCAGTTCTGGACGGACCCCGGTACGGGACCCAGCCTCCTCCCTGTAAGCGCCGCGACCTTGGGGATCGCGAGGTGAACCGAAACTGAATGAACCCGCCGCCGGCGCGGCCATTTTCCTCGACAGCGTCAAGGCTTCGTGAGGGTGGAGCGTCCCGGGGCCCTCAGCGTGCGGCGAGCCAGTTCGCCAGGACGCGCCGCTCGGACGGCGTCATGCCCGACAGGTTGTTGGGCGGCATCGCATGCGTCATCACCGCCTGCAGCCGGATCGCGCGCGCCTGCGCCGCGATCAGCGCCGGCTCGTGGAGCAGCACCCCCTTGGGCGCGATCTGGATGCCGGGCCAGGACGGCTCGGGCGCGTGGCACATGGCGCAGCGCCCGGTGACGATGTCGGCCACCTCGGTCGGCGGGGCGCCGAGTCCGGCCAGCAGCACGGGCTTGCGCTCGGGCGCGGGCGACAGACCGAGCCGCTCGCGCCCGCCGGGCGAGGACGCCATCGCGATCCAGAAGGCGAGCCAGAGCGCGACGACCGCCACCGCCCAGGTCCACCAGGGCGACTTCGCATGGTCGGCGTGGCGGACATTGTAGAAATGCCGGATCAGCGCGCCGGCGATGATGACGAGCGCGACCAGCGCCGGGATCACCGCCGAATTGGCGTAAGTCACCGGATAATGGTTGGACAGCATCAGGAACAGCACCGGCAAGGTGATGTAGTTGTTGTGCATCGAGCGCTGCTTGGCGGCCTTGCCGTATTTCGGATCGGGCTTCTCGCCGGCGATGAGGGCGGCGATCACCTTGCGCTGGCCCGGCATGATGTTGAGGAAGACGTTGGCGGTCATGATCGTCGCCATCAGCGCGCCGGTATGGATCAGCGCGCCGCGCCCCGAGAACACGCTGGCGAAGGCGAAGCTCGCGGCGACGACATAGCCGAAGCCGAGCAGCCCGAGCACGATGTCGTTGCGCCCGAGCGGCGACTTGCAGAGCCAGTCGTAGAACAGCCAGCCGAAGACCAGCGCGGCGATCCCGATCGCGGCCGCCGCCGGCGGCGAGAGCTGCATCACCGCCGGATCGATCAGGTAGAGCTCCGACTGCGCGTAATAGACCCAGACGAGCAGGAAGAAGCCGGAGATCCAGGTCCAGTAGGCCTGCCATTTGTGCCAGGTCAGGTGCTCGGGCAGGCGCGCCGGGGCGACGAGGTATTTCCGCATCTCGTAGAAGCCGCCGCCATGGACCTGCCAGGCGACATACTGCTCGGGCTTGCCGCCCTCGCCCGGCGGCAAGGCGACGTCGCCCTTCAGCGAGGCGTCGAGATGGATGAAGAAGAACGACGCGCCGATCCAGGCGATCGCGGTGATCACATGCAGCCAGCGCAGCAGCATGCCGCCCCATTCGAGGAGGTAGGCGTCAAGCATGATGCATCGTGCTTGCGACGGGCCTCGGCAGGTCCCCTTCCCCCCGCTTCCCCAAGTCGGCTGGCGCCGACTTGGGCGGATATTGCTGGACGTCGGGTGGACCCGACTTCCAGTGGGGAAGGGTTGG
>JAKFVZ010000194.1 GCA_021732965.1 Reyranella sp. | reverse complement strand
GGGCTCGGCAGCGCGATCAGGTCGGACAGGATCGAGACGAGTTCGGACTGCATCTTCTTGGACATGGCGCGCTATTCCTCAGTGACTGCTGCGAGCGACGGGAAAGGTCCCTCGCTGCGCTCGGGATGACAATGTGCGTGTTCAGCGATTGGCGAGTTCCGCCAGCACCTCGACTAGCACGCGGGCGCCGGCGGCGAGGTCCTGCGGCGTGGCGTTCTCGATCTCGTTGTGGCTGATGCCGCGCTCGCAGGGCACGAAGATCATGCCGGTGGGGCAGAGATGGGCGATGTGCATGGCGTCGTGGCCGGCGCCCGAGGGCATGTCCATGTTCGAGAGCTTCAGCGCATTGGTCTTCGCCCGCACCATGTCGATCACCATCGGATCGAAGTCGGTTGGCGGCACGGCGACCACGCGTTCGATGCCACCCGTGCAGGGCGCGGCCTTCGCCGCCACGATCTCCTTCAGCTTCGCCTCGTGCGCGTCGAGCACGGCATCGACGGGATGGCGCATGTCGATGGTGAAGACCGTCCTGCCCGGCACCGTGTTGGGCGAGCCCGGCGCCACATCGACGCGGCCGATGGTGAAGCGCAGCATGTCGTCCTGGTCGGTCGTCGCCTCGTACATCGCCTGCGCGATGCGAAGGGCGGCGGCAAACGCATCCTTGCGGGCGGCGCGCGGCGTGGTGCCGGCATGCGCCTCCTCGCCCTCGGTGGTGACGATGTAGCGGCGGCTGCCCTGGATGGCGGTGACGACGCCGATGGTCTTCTGCTCGTTCTCAAGCCGCGGGCCCTGCTCGATATGGGCCTCGACATAGCCGTCGAGCGGGAAGCCGGGCTTGCCCTCGCGCATCGGCGCGGGCGCGGCGTTCAGCGTCTCCGCGAGCGCGTCCTTCAGCACAACGCCCTTCCAGTCCTTCACCTGCAGCATCTGGTCGAGATCGTTGTGGCCGGCGAACACCGCCGAGCCCATGGCGCCGGGCTGGAAGCGCGAGCCTTCCTCGTTGGTCCAGGCGACGGCCACGACGGGACGCTTCGTCTTCACGCCGGCGTCTTCCAGGGCTTCCAGCGCCTCGAAGGCGGCGAGCACGCCATACATGCCGTCGAAGCGGCCGCCGGTCGGCTGGCTGTCCATGTGCGAGCCGCTCATCACCGGCAGCGCGTTGGGATCGGAGCCTTCGCGGCGCACGAAGAGGTTGCCGATGGCATCGGTGGAGATCGAGAAGCCGCGCGCCTTTGCCCAAGAACCGAGCAGGTTGCGCGCAGCCGCGTCCTCGGCCGAGAGCGCCTGCCGGTTCACGCCGCCCTTGGGCGTGCCGCCCAGCTTCGCCATGTCGGCGTGCCGCCGCCACAGCCGCTCTTCCCTGATCGCTTCGGCCGCGCCCATCTCGCCTCCACAAGCTTGTCGCGCGAGCTATAGCCGCGCCATAGTCGGGCTTCAATCGCCCGCACACGGGCGGCGCGTCTCCGGGGGCCTCATGCACGACCATCTCGACCGCAACCTGATCGGCTATGGCGCCAATCCGCCGGACGCGCAGTGGCCGGGCGATGCCCGCATCGCGGTGAGCTTCGTGCTGAACTACGAGGAGGGCGGGGAGAATACGGTCCTGAACGGCGATGCGGCGTCCGAGGTCTTCCTGACCGAGACGCCGGGCGGCGCGCCGCTCGTCGGAGCCCGCGATCTGTCGACCGAGTCGATGTACGAGTACGGCAGCCGCGCCGGCTTCTGGCGCATCCTGCGGCTCTTCCAGGAGCGCAACATGCGCTTCACCTCGTGGGCGGTGGGCCGCGCCCTGGAACTCAATCCCGCCGCCGGCAAGGCGATGGCCGAGGCCGGCCACGAGGTCGCGAGCCACGGCTGGCGCTGGATCAACTACAAGGACTTCACGCTCGAGCAGGAGCTCGACCATATGAAGAAGGCGGTGAAGGCGATCCGGCAGGCCGCCGGCCGCGCGCCGGTCGGCTGGTACACCGGCCGCTTCGGCATGCACACGCTGGAAGCCGTCGTGAAGCATGGCGGCTTCCTCTATTCGAGCGATTCCTACAGCGACGACCTTCCCTACTGGGTGAAGGTGGCCGGCACGCCGCACCTGATCATTCCCTACACGCTGGAAGTGAACGACATGAAGTTCAGTGTCGCGCCCGGCTTCTCGGCCGGCGACGGCTGGCTGCAGGCAATGAAGGACAGTTTCGACGTTCTCTATGCCGAGGGCGCGCGGTCGCCGAAGATGATGTCGATCGGCCTGCATTGCCGGCTCGCCGGCCGGCCAAGCCGCGCCGCGACCCTGGCACGCTTCCTCGACTACGTGGCATCGAAGCCCAGGGTCTGGGTGGCGACGCGCGAGGAGATCGCGCGGCACTGGATCGAGACACATCCGGCCGGTGCAGCCTGAAAGCTGCCTGCACCGTTACAATTGGTACACGAATGCGTCGGCGGCGATGACGCCGCGCAAAGGTGAGCGAGTCCGGCATTCCTGGAGGCAGGCAAGCGTTTAAGTCAGCGTAGGCGGCATTTAACGAGGGTCGGCTCATGCCACGTTCGCGTCTGCGGCATCGCACATTCCTTCTTCTCGGCTGGCCGAGCCCAGGGTTTACCCTGGGGATAAAATCATGTGAACAATGGCGGGTCGTGAACATTCATCGAACCGCCACGCTCCCGCTCATGCTTGCCGCGCTCTGCGTCGGTTCGGGATGCGCCCAGAAGCCAGTCGAAACAGCCGTTGTCCCGCAGGGGCCGACGGAGCATGAGGTGTTCGTGAGGGCGCGCAAGGACGAGGTCTTGCAGTCGCTCGCCATTTGCGAGAGCGGAAGCTGGGGCCCGCATTCGAACCGCATCACCGGCGGACGTGGCGCCTATCACGGTCGTTTCCAGTACACGCCCCGCACCTACATCACCATGCAGCAGAGGCGCGACGGTACCGTGCTGACGACCCAGGAAGCCATCGCGGCGGCGCAGGATTACGAGAAGGCGGCTGCTCTCACCGAATGGGTGATGTTCGAGCAGGGCGAGACGTGGCACTGGCCGCTCTGCAACCGCAAGCTGGGCCTCACCGCCAAGGTCAGGGAAATCAACGCCCTGTAGGGCGAGGCGAAAAGCATTCGCCCCCTTCCGCCCGCCGACAGGCCGGGTGTAGCCTGAACCCGCAGCTGGCCCGGATGGATCCAAATCCACGAGATGGCGCAGCCTGTGGAGGAAGCGTCATGACGATTCGCCGCCGCACGTTCGTGCATCTGGCTGTGGGCTCTGCTGCGCTGCCCACGGTTTCTCGCGTCGCTCACGCCCAGGCCTACCCATCGAGACCCGCCCGTATCGTCGTCGGCTTTCCCGCCGGCGGCGCGACCGACATCCAGGGACGCCTCGCGGCCGAATGGCTGACCGAGCGTCTCGGCCAGCAATTCATCGTCGAGAACAAACCTGGCGCCAGCGGCAACATCGCCACCGAGATGGTCGCCAAGGCGGCTCCCGATGGCTACACGCTGCTGCAGATCGTGACGCCGCACGCGATCAACGCGGCACTGTATTCGAACCTCAGCTTCGACTTCATGCGCGACATCGCGCCGGTCATCTGCGCCGCGCGGCTCGCCTACCTCGTCGTGGTGAACCCGTCGGTTCCCGTGAACACGCTTCCCGAACTCATCGCCTATGCCAAGGCCAACCCGGGCAAGATCAATTACGGATCGGCCGGTCAGGGCACGCCACAGAACATCGCCTGCGAACTTTTCAAGATGATGACCGGCGTGAACCTGGTCCATGTCCCGTACAAGGGCGGCGCACCGGCGGTTGCCGACCTGATCAGCGGGCATGTGCAGGTCATCTTCGCGCCGCTGTCGGAGTCGATCCAGCAGGTGAAGGCGGGGAAGCTGCGCGCGCTTGCGGTGACGACCAAGGCCCGTCTGGATGTGCTGCCGGACGTTCCGCCGGTGGGCGACTTCGTGCCGGGTTACGAGGCCAGCGGCTTTGCCGGCATCGGCGTGCCCAAGGGGACGCCCGCCGGAATCATCGAGTTGCTGAACAAGGAACTCAACGCCGGCCTCGCCGATCCGAAAATCAGGCACCGGATCACGGAGCTTGGCGGCACGGTGCTGGGCGGCACGCCGGCCCAATTCGGAGCGATCCTCGCCGACGCCACCGAGAAGTGGGCGAAGGTGATCAAGGCCGCCGGTATCAAGGCCGAATGACCGAGCCTGTTGGCCCCGCGCCTAGAGTCTTTCCGATGCAGATAGATCAAACACTCGCCTCATCCTGAGTGGCCGACCGGAAATGAATTGAACCGATTCAATCACTTACCTCATCCTGAGGAGGTCGCGCAGCGACCGTCTCTAAGGATGG
>JAKFVZ010000061.1 GCA_021732965.1 Reyranella sp. | reverse complement strand
GATGCCAATTCCGGCATCGTCATAAATGCCGGCGCCTACACCCATACGTCGGTGGCCCTGCTCGACGCGCTGAACGCGGCCGAGCTGCCGGCCATCGAGGTCCACCTTTCCAACATCTACAAGCGTGAGAGCTTCCGCCATCATTCGTACATCAGCCCGGCTGCGGTCGGGGTGATCGCGGGTCTCGGCACTCAAGGCTATCTCCTTGCCCTTCAGGCGCTGGCGCGCCTGCTGGCACGCTGACCAACATCGGGAGCGTTTCTCCATGGCAAAGTTCGAGCTGGATACCGAGTTCGTGCGCAAGCTGGCCGCGATCCTCGAGGAAACCAAACTCGGCGAGATCGAACTGGCAGACGGTGAGCGGCGCATCCGCGTCGCCCGTCCGGCCTCGTCTGTCGCGCAGGCGCCGGTGATGATGGCCGCGGCCCCCGCCGCGATGGCCGCTCCCGTCGCTGCAGCCGGCGCGGCCCCCGCCGCGGGCGATCTCTCGAAGCATCCGGGCGCGGTGAAGTCGCCGATGGTGGGCACCGCCTATCTGGCGCCCGAACCGGGCAAGCCGAACTTCGTGTCCGTGGGCGACAAGGTCACGGCCGGCCAGACGCTGCTGATCATCGAGGCCATGAAGACGTTCAACCCGATCAAGGCGCCCAAGGCCGGCACTGTCATGCAGGTCCTGATCGAGAACGCCCGGCCGGTGGAGTTCGGCGAGCCGCTCATGATCGTCGAGTAAGGGCCTCGGTGCCGATGTTCGACAAGGTCCTCATCGCCAACCGCGGCGAGATCGCGCTCCGTATCCACCGCGCCTGCCGCGAGATGGGTATCCAGACCGTCGCCGTCCATTCGACCGCCGACAGCGACGCGATGCATGTCAGGCTCGCCGACGAATCGGTGTGCATCGGGCCGCCGCCGGCCCGCGAGAGCTACCTCAACATCCCCGCCATCCTCTCCGCCGCGACGATCGCCGGCGCCGACGCCATCCATCCGGGCTACGGCTTCCTGTCGGAGAATGCGCGCTTCGCCGAAGCGGTCGAGGCACACGGATTCACCTTCATCGGTCCGACGCCGCAGCATATCTCGATGATGGGCGACAAGATCGTGGCCAAGCAGACGGCGCTGGAACTCGGGCTGCCGCTGGTGCCGGGATCGCCGGGTCCGGTCGAGTCGGTCGAGGACATCATCGAACTCGGCGAAAAGATCGGCTGGCCGGTCCTGATCAAGGCTGTCGCCGGCGGCGGCGGTCGCGGCATGAAGGTCGTCGAGAACGCCGAGGCAGCCTCCGAAGCCTTCTCGCTGGCGCGCGCCGAAGCCAAGGCCGCTTTCAACAACGACTCGGTCTATGTCGAGAAGTATCTCGGCCGGCCGCGCCACATCGAGATCCAGGTGCTGGGCGACGGGCTCGGCGCCGGCATCCATCTCGGCGAACGCGACTGCTCGCTGCAGCGGCGCCATCAGAAGGTGCTGGAAGAAGCGCCCTCGCCCGCGCTGAACGCCGAGCAGCGTAACCGGATCGGCGAACTGGCGGCCGACGCCGTGCGCAAACTCAAGTATCGTGGCGCCGGCACGATGGAGTTCCTGTTTCAGGACGGCGAATTCTACTTCATCGAAATGAACACCCGCCTGCAGGTCGAGCATCCGATCACCGAGGCGGTGACGGGCATCGACCTGGTGCGCGAGCAGATCCGCATCGCCTCCGGTGCTCCCCTGGGTCTCACGCAGGACGACATCGTGATCCAGGGCCACGCCATCGAGTGCCGCATCAACGCCGAGAATCCCGAGACGTTCGTGCCCTGCCCCGGCCTCGTCACCGACTATCACGCGCCGGGCGGCCTGGGCGTGCGCGTCGATTCCGGCCTCTATGCCGGCTACTCGATCCCGCCCTACTACGATTCGATGGTCGCCAAGCTGATCGTGAACGGCAGCAGCCGCAACGAATGCCTGATGCGCCTGCGTCGCTCGCTCGAGGAGTTCGTGGTCGGCGGCATCGACACGACGATTCCGCTGCATCGCCGCATCATCGGCGAGCAGGCCTTCATCGACGGCGACTACGACATCCACTGGCTGGAGAAGCTGGTCGGCCTGAAGAAGTAGCGCCCCGATGCTGGAGATCACGCCCGACCTCCTGCTCCAGGCGTACCGTATCGGCGTCTTTCCCATGGGGGAAAGCCGCGACGACCCCAAGCTCTACTGGCTCGATCCGCGGATGCGCGCGGTACTGCCGCTCGATGGATTTCATCTGTCGCATCGCCTCGCGCGCACCGTGCGCAGCGGCCAGTTCGAGGTTTCAGCCGACACAGGCTTTGCCGAGACGGTGCGCGCCTGCGCCGAGCCGCGGCCCGGCCATCCCGAGAGCTGGATCAACGAGCCCATCGTCGCGCTCTACTCGGAACTTCATGCGCGCGGCCACGCCCACAGTTTGGAATGCCGCGTCGACGGAAGGCTGGTCGGCGGCCTGTACGGCGTCTCGGTGGGCGCCGCCTTCTTCGGCGAAAGCATGTTCAGCCGCCAGCGCGACGCCTCGAAGGTGGCTCTCGTCCATCTGGTGGCACGCCTGATCCGCGGTGGCTTCAAGCTGCTCGACTGCCAGTTCATGACCGAGCACCTGCGCAGCTTCGGGGCGGTCGAGATCCCGCGCGATTCCTTCAAGAAGCTGCTGGCCGACGCGATCGACCAGCCGGCGACGTTTCAGCGAGAGCTGGGCGGCGAGGATCCCTGCGCCATCGTGCAGGAGAGCACGCGCACATCGTAAACGCCGTGGTCGAGCGCCGACAGGGACGGCGTCGATGCGAACATCCAGCCGGAGAACAGCCTTTCCTCCGCCTGCCCCGGCTTGTGATCGACGATGGTGAGATAGGCCACCGATTCCGGCGGAGCTTCCGGCACGTTCACCAGACAATCGCCCACGGTGATCTCGAGCGTGCCGAAGCGCGTCGACTTGCCGACCGGCACATAGAAGCGCTGGGTTCTGGCCGTCACCTTGTCGAGGCCCTGCAACTCCGCCGACCGGATACCGGGGCCGTCTGGCACGGGTCGCAGGTTGGCGTTGCCGGGACGCGGCGGCTGCTGGGGCGTTTGCGCCGACGCCGCACCGATACAGCTCGCCAGCACGGCGAAAACGAGCAGCGCGCGCATGCTCACCCCTTCGCGTGGGGTGTCGTCAACCCGTCGATCAATTCGTGAAGCGCCTGCTTGATCTGAGTCGCATCGCATCCCATCAGGACTCCGTCCTCCAGCGCATCCGCGCAGAGGGTTTCGATCTCCTGGATGTTCTGGTTCAGGACTTTGATCTTTTCGAGGCACGACACGGGCTTGCCGTCCGGCTGTCGCCAGACCGGCGGCTCCTTCGGGGACTGGGTGCCCATCACTTGCTTCCCGTACTGCCGAACATGAACTTGGCGATCAGTTCCGTGAGCGGGATCGAATCCTGGGTTTGCTCGATCTCGCCGCCGTTCTTCAGCATCTGCTTGTCGTTGCCCGGTTCCAGCACTACGACCATGCCGCCCAGCAGCGACTCGCTCACGATCTTGGCATGCGTATCGGCCGGCAGATTGACGTTCGCCGCCACCGCGAGCCGCACCACTGCCTGATAGGTCTTGGGATCGAGACTGAAGCCGGTGACGCTGCCCACCTTGACGCCGCTCAGCGTCACGTCCGCGCCGCGCTTCAATCCGTCGATGCGGCCGAAGCTGGCCACAAGTTCGTAACCGTCAGGTACGGTGCGATCCGATTTCGAGAAAGCGTAGAAGACGAACAGGCCGGCCACCACCAGCACCAGCGCGCCCACGATCGTCTCGACAATATTGCGACCCACGCGCGTCTCCCCCGCTGCCTGCAGCGTCAGCCTGGACGCCACGCCTCATAGGAAGGCTTGGGCTTCTCGCCCACGGACAGCGTGTGACCCGGAGGCCGGTAGGCATGAGCCGTGCCCGTGAGGTTGGGCTGATGATCCTTCTGCCAGGCCATGCGCGGCAGGCCACCAGCAGGCAGCGGCTCGGCCAGCATATAATGCAGCCAACCGTGCCATTCAGGCGGAATGCGCGATGCTTCCGCGACGCCGTTGTACATCACCCAGCGCTTGCGACGCGTGCCGGGAACGATGCGCTTGTCCTGAAAGTAGCGGTTGCCCTCAGCATCCGTGCCGACGAGGTCGCCGCGCATCTTGGTGAAGAGCCAGGTGCCGATGATCATGAACCAACCACGTTTAAAGTGACTGCGCCGCTTGTACGCGGGCGCTCCATCGCGTGCAACGCGACGCGAACGACGCTCCACTCCTGTCGCTCGAAGCCCCGACGACCGAGCGATTCGATGAACTGTTGCGCCCTTGCATCATCTAGTATCATCCTGTC
>JAKFVZ010000294.1 GCA_021732965.1 Reyranella sp. | reverse complement strand
CGACACGGCGCGACGGCGGGTCGAACGGCAAGGGCTCGCGGGCCGCATCCGGATGGCTCATGCCGACGCCACGCGCTTCGATCCGGCGCTGCTGTTCGGTGTGCCGGCCTTCTCGCGCATCTTCTTCTCCTACACCCTCTCGATGATCCCGGAATGGGAGAGGGCGCTCGCCCAGTCGGTGCTCTGGCTCCAGCCGGGCGGTGAGCTGCATATCGTCGATTTCGGCGGACAGGAGCGGCTGCCGCACTGGTTCCGCGGCGGCCTGCGCCGCTGGCTGGCGACCTTCCACGTCACCCCGCGCGATGCGCTGGAGGCCGTTCTGGCGCGTCTGCCCGGCGGGATCGAGGTCCACACCTTCGAACGGCCCCATCGCGGCTACGCCCAGTACGCCGTCTGCAGCCGCCTCCCCGTCTAAAGACACATAACCCCTCTGCCCCAGGGGCATTGGCAGGGCCATTGGCAAGCGGCCGTGGCCGGTGCTAACCCGACAGCAACGATTTGCTGAGTCCGGGAGTACCCAAGATGACCGAAGCCTTCATTTGCGACGCAATCCGCACCCCCGTCGGCCGCTACAACGGCGGCCTGGGCGCCATGAGGGTCGACGACCTGGCGGCCCATCCGATCAAGGCGCTGATGCAGCGCAACGTCAATGTCGACTGGGGCTCGGTCGACGACGTCATCTATGGCTGCGTCAACCAGGCCGGCGAGGACAACCGCAACGTGGCGCGCATGGCGGGCCTGCTGGCCGGGCTGCCGGTCGAGGTGGCGGGCGCCACCGTGAACCGTCTCTGTGGCTCGGGCCTCGAAGCCGCGGGCCATGCCGCCCGCGCCGTGAAGCTGGGCGAAGCCGACCTGATGATCGCCGGCGGCGTCGAGGGCATGACCCGCTCGCCCTACGTGATGGGCAAGCCCGAGGGCGCCTTCGACCGGTCGATGAAGCTCGAGGACACGGTGCTGGGCTGGCGCTTCGTCAATCCGCGCATGAAGGCGGCCTATGGCGTCGACCCGATGGGCCAGACCGCGGAGAACGTCGCGACCGAGCACCAGATCAGCCGCACCGACCAGGACGCCTTCGCCTATCGCAGCCAGCGCCGTTGCAAGGCTGCGCAGGATCGTGGCTTCTTCGAGCGTGAGATCGTCAAGGTCTGCGTGAAGAAGGGCAAGACCGAGGTGATCGTCGAGAAGGACGAGCATCCGCGCGGCGACACCACGATGGAGACGCTGTCGAAGCTCTCGGCCGCGTTCCGCGACGGCGGCTCGGTGACAGCCGGCAATTCGTCGGGCCTGAACGACGGCGCCTGCGCCATGATCATCGCCTCGGAAGCCGCCGCCCGCGCCAACGGCCTGACGCCGCGCGCGCGCATCCTCGGCACCGTCTCGGCCGGCGTGCCGCCGCGCGTCATGGGCATCGGCCCGGTGCCGGCAACGCAGAAGCTGCTGGCCAAGCTCGGCATGACCATTGGCGACTTCGACACGATCGAGCTCAACGAGGCGTTTGCTGCCCAGGCGCTGGCCGTGCTGCGCCAGCTGGGCCTCAGCGACGACGCGGAGAACGTGAACCCCAACGGCGGCGCGATCGCGCTGGGCCATCCGCTGGGCGCATCGGGCGGCCGCCTGATGATCACCGCGCTGAACCAGCTCGAAGCCACCGGCGGCAAGCGCGCGCTTGCCACCATGTGCATCGGCGTCGGCCAGGGCATCGCGCTGGCGCTGGAACGCGTCTGACCATTTGTCGTCCTGAGCGTAGCGAAGGACCTTGCGGAGCGACCAGCGCACTCCGGTGCTGGCGTGAGATCCTTCGCTGCGCTCAGGATGACAAGAGAAGAAGTTAAACTGCAGCGTTCAGGTTGATGCCGGCGCGGCGCATGTCGCTCATCATGCGCTTGCGGCTGTCGTCGAGGTCGATGGCGGCCGTCGCCTCGACCACCACCGCGACGTCGAAGCCGGCCTGTCGTGCGTCGATGGCCGACCAGGCGACGCAGTAGTCGAGGGCGAGACCGCAGAAGACCAGCTTCGTGAAGCCACGTGCCTTCAGGTAGCCGTCGAGGCCGGTGCGCGTCATGCGGTCGTTCTCGCGAAAGGCCGAGTAGGAATCGATGCCGGCGTGATAGCCTTTGCGCACGATCATCTGCGCCTTGGTGACGTAGAGGTCGGGATGGAAGTCCGCTCCCGGCGTGCCCTGCACGCAATGGTCCGGCCACAGGGTCTGGTCACCGTAGGGAAAGCGCATGCTGGAGAAGGGCTCCGCGCCCTCCCATGAGCTCGCAAAGGAAGCGTGGCCGGCGGGATGCCAGTCCTGCGTCAGCACGACATGGTCGTGGCGGCTGATCAGCCTGTTGACCAGGGGGACGACCGCGTGGGCGCCGGCGACTGCCAGGGCGCCGCCCTCGCAGAAATCGTTCTGCACATCGACCACGACCAAGGCCTCGTTCGGCATCCGTTACGCTCCGTCACTGATCGGGGGGATGTCGCCCAGCGCCTGGTCGTGCTCGAACGCGGCGATCCAGGTATCCAGGGTTCTGCTTTCGATGGCGCCACGCAGGCCGCGCATCACATCCTGATAATAATGAAGATTGTGCCAGGTCAGCAGCATCGCGCCGAGGATCTCGTCGGCGCGGATGAGATGGTGCAGGTAGGCACGGCTGTGATGCTTGCAGGCCGGGCAGCCGCAGTGCTCGTCGATCGGCCGCGGATCGTCGCGATGGCGGGCGTTGCGCATGTTGAGCTCGCCGCGCCGCGTGAAGGCCTGCGCCGTGCGGCCTGACCGCGTCGGCATCACGCAGTCGAACATGTCGATGCCGCGCTTCACCGCGCCCACGATGTCGCCGGGGCGGCCGACGCCCATCAGGTAGCGCGGCCTGTCGGTTGGCAGCATCGGCACCGTATAGTCGAGCGTGCCGAACATCAGCTCCTGGCCCTCGCCGACGGCGAGGCCGCCGACCGCATAGCCGTCGAAACCGATGTCGATCAGCGCCTTCGCGCTCTCCGCGCGCAGTTCGGGGAAGACGCTGCCCTGCACGATGCCGAACAGGCCGTAGCCCGGGCGCTCGGTGAAGGCCTTGCGGCCGCGCGCGGCCCATTTCATCGAAAGCCGCATCGAGAAGGCGGCTTCCGGCTCCTCGACCGGCCAGCTCGTGCATTCGTCGAACGACATGGTGATGTCGGCATCGAGCAGGCGCTGGATCTCGATCGAGCTTTCCGGCGTCAGGCGATGCTGCGAGCCATCCTTGGGTGAGCGGAAGGTGACGCCGTCGGGATCGAGCTTGCGCAGCTCCTTGAGCGACATCACCTGGAAGCCGCCGGAGTCGGTCAGGATCGGGCCCGGCCAGTTCATGAACTTGTGCAGGCCGCCCAGTGCGGCCACGCGCTCGGCGCCCGGCCGCAGCATCAGGTGGAAGGTGTTGCCCAGCACGATCTCGGCGCCGGTCTCGGCGACCGACTGCGGCAGCATCGCCTTCACGGTGCCGGCGGTCCCGACCGGCATGAAGGCGGGCGTCTCGATTGTGCCGTGCGCGGTCGTGATTCGGCCGCGGCGGGCGGCGCCATCGTTGCCCAGCAGTTCGTAGGAAAGGCTCATCGGCGCAACAGACAACAATCGCCGTAGGAATAGAAGCGGTATCGCTTCTCGATGGCGTGGGCATAGGCCTGCTTCATCCGCTCCAGCCCGGCGAAGGCCGAGACCAGCATGAACAGGGTCGAGCGCGGCAGGTGGAAGTTGGTCAGCAGCAGGTCGACGGCGCGGAACTGGAAGCCCGGCGTGATGAAGATGTCGGTCTCGCCGCTCCACGGCTTGATCGCCCCGTCATGGAGGCGCGCCACCGATTCCAGCAGGCGCAGCGACGTGGTGCCGATCGACACCACGCGGCCGCCCAGGATGCGTGTCGCCTCGACCGCGCGCGCCGTGGCCGGGGAAACTTCGCCCCATTCGGCATGCATCGTATGGGCGTCGGTGTCATCCACGCGCACCGGCTGGAAGGTGCCCGCGCCGACATGCAGCGTGACGCCCGCCGTGGTGATGCCGCCGGCAGCGAGTGCGGCCATCAGCTCCGGCGTAAAATGCAGGCCTGCGGTGGGGGCGGCGACGGAGCCGTCGTGCCTGGCGAACAGCGTCTGGTAATCCTTGCGGTCCTGCGCGTCGGCGGAGCCGCCGCGAATGTAGGGAGGCAGGGGTACCGCACCCTGTCGTTCGAGCGTTGTGAGAAAAGCGTGGCCCTCCCGGTCGAACGCCAGCACCAGCGAGCCGTCCTCGGCCTTGGACACGACGGTGGCGCCGAGTTCATCGAAGACCAGTGCATCGCCCTAGCGTAGGCGCTTGGCGGGCCGCGCGAAGGAGCGCCAGCGGCGGTCGCC
>JAKFVZ010000518.1 GCA_021732965.1 Reyranella sp. | reverse complement strand
GAACTCAACGCCTGCCACAATGCGCTCGACCGGCATGTCGACGGTGGCCGTGCCGAGCAGGCCGCGCTCATCTACGATTCGCCGCTCACCAACACCAGGAAGACCTTCACCTACCGCGAGCTGCGCGATCAGGTCGCGCTCATCGCGGGCATGATCGCCGCCCAGGGCGTGGGCAAGGGCGACCGTGTCATCCTCTACATGCCGATGATCCCCGAAGCGGTGATGGCGATGCTCGCCTGCGCGCGGCTGGGCGCCATCCACTCGGTGGTGTTCGGCGGCTTCGCGGCCAAGGAACTGTCGAGCCGCATCGACGATTGCACGCCGAAGCTGATCCTGACCGCCTCGTGCGGGATCGAGCCGACGCGCATCGTGCAGTACAAGCCGCTGGTCGATCAGGCGATCGAGCAGGCGGCGCACAAGGTCCCGCGCGTGATCCTGCTGCAGCGGCCTCAATGTGCCGCTTCAATGATGGCCGGCCGCGACCTCGACTGGAACGAGGCACTCGCTTCGGCGCAGCCGGCGGCGTGCGTGCCGGTGAAGGCCACCGATCCGCTCTATATCCTCTACACGTCGGGCACGACCGGCCAACCCAAGGGCGTGGTGCGCGACACCGGCGGCTACTGCGTGGCGCTCGCCTGGTCGATGAAGAACCTCTACGGCGTCGAGCCGGGCGAAGTGTACTGGTGCGCCTCCGACGTCGGTTGGGTCGTCGGTCACAGCTACATCGTCTACGGGCCGCTCATCCACGGCGCGACCACGATCCTCTACGAAGGAAAGCCGGTCGGCACGCCGGATGCCGGCGCCTTCTGGCGCGTGATCTCCGAGCACAAGGCGATGGCGCTGTTCACCGCGCCGACCGCGTTCCGCGCGATCAAGCGCGAGGATCCCGACGGCAAGCTCTTGAAGCAATACGACCTCTCGAAGTTCCGCACGCTGTTCCTCGCCGGCGAGCGCGGCGATCCGCCGACGGTGGAATGGGCGCAGAAGCTTTTAGGCGTGCCGGTGGTCGATCACTGGTGGCAGACCGAGACCGGCTGGGCGATCTGCGGCAACTTCCAGGGCCTCGATCCGATGCCGGTGAAGCTGGGCTCGACCTCGGTGCCGTCGCCGGGCTGGCATCTCGACGTGCTGGACGAGAACGGCCATCCGATGAAAGCGGGCGAGGTCGGCGCGCTTGCGGGCAGGTTGCCGCTGCCGCCGGGAACCTTCCCGACCCTGTGGAACGCCGACGAGCGCTACAAGCAGAGCTACATGAGCGAGTTCCCCGGCTACTATAAAACCGGCGACGCGGGCTTCATCGACGAGGACGGCTATGTCTCGGTGATGACGAGGGTCGACGACGTGATCAACGTCGCCGGCCATCGCCTGTCGACGGGACAGATCGAGGAAGTGCTGGGCGCCCATAACGACGTCGCCGAATGCGCGGTGATCGGCATTGCCGACGAATTGAAGGGCCAGGTGCCGCTCGGCTTCCTGGTGCTGAAGGCCGGCGTCAACCGGCCGCCGCAGGAGATCACCGCCGAGGTCGTGCAGATGGTGCGTGACCGCATCGGTCCCGTGGCTTTCTTCAAGAGCGCGCTGATCGTGCAGCGTCTGCCCAAGACGCGCTCGGGCAAGATCCTGCGCGGCACGATGCAGAAGATGGCCGACAGCCAGCCGTGGACCCTGCCGGCCACGATCGAGGATCCGGCGGTGCTGGATGAAATCAAGGACGGCCTGAAGGTCGCCGGGTTCGCCGACAAATCATAGGAGCGCGCCACTCCAGTGGCGCTCATGAATGAAGGGAAGATGCGCCACTGGAGTGGCGCGCTCCAAAGACAAGAAGGACAGACAGATGACTCTCGACATCAACCGTGCCGATCTCACCGTCGGCGTCGTGGGAACCGGCGCCATGGGCCGCGGCATCGCGCAGGTGACGGCACAGGGCGGCATCAAGGCCATCATGTACGACGCCGCGCCCGGCGGGGCTGCAAAGGCCAAGGCCGCGATCGTCGACACGCTGAAGGGGCTGGTCGCGAAGGGCCGCCTCACCGACGCCGATCTCGCCAAGGCCGATGCCAATCTCGGCGTCGCGGACAAGATCGAGGACCTGAAGGGCTGCCACGTGATCGTCGAGGCGGTGTTCGAGAATCTCGAAGTAAAGCAGAAGCTGTTCGGTGAGCTCGAGGCGGTGATCGCACCCGACGCCATCCTGGCGTCGAACACCTCGTCGATCCGCATTGCCTCGATCGCGCGCTCGCTGAAGCATCGCGATCGTGTGTGCGGCATGCATTACTTCAATCCCGTGCCGCTGATGAAGCTGGTCGAGGTCATCCGCGCCGCCGACACCGCGCAGTGGGTGGTCGATGCCATGGTGGCGTTGGGCAAGCGCCAGACGCGCGTGCCGGTCGTCGTGGGCGACACGCCGGGCTTCCTGGTCAATCTCGGCGGCACCGCCATCGGCACCGAAGGCCTGCGCATCATGCAGGAAGGCCGCGCGACGCCGTCACAGGTCGACGCGGTCATGCGCGATACCTGCGGCTTCCGCATGGGCCCGTTCGAGCTGATGGACCTCACCGGCATCGACGTGAACTTCCCGGCACGCAAGATCATCTACGAGGGCTTCTTCCACGACCGGCGCATGACGCCGAGCCCGTATCACGAGAGCCTCTATGCGGCGGGCAAGCTCGGTCGCAAGACCGGCGGCGGCTGGTACGGCTACGACGAGAAAGGCGCGAAGATCGATGCCGGCGCCGATCACCCGACTTCGCACGTCCCGGCCTCGAGCGTCGTCATCATGGACACGCACAACACCAAGCTGATGAGCCTGCTGAGCAGCGACGGTGCGAAGATGCTGGCGGCCGACGACGGCAAGAGCCCGATCCTCGTGGCGCCGATCGGCAAGGACTGCACCACGACGGCGGTCGAGCTCGGTCTCGACCCGAAGCGCACCGTCGCGGTCGACCTGACGGGCGACGTCTCCAAGCGCATCACGATCATGATGGCGCCGGGCTTCGATCCGGCCATCCGCGACGCCACGGTGGCGTTGCTCGCCAAATCGGGCACCAAGGTGACGGTGATCAAGGACTCGCCGGGCTTCATCGCCCAGCGCATGGTCTCGATGATCGCCAATCTCGGCTGCGAGATGGCGATGATCGGCATCGCTTCTGCCCCCGACGTCGACACGGCGATGACGCTTGGCCTCAACTACCCGCGCGGCCCGCTGGCGCTGGCCGACTGGCTGGGCGTCAAGGAGTGCCATGAGATCCTGCTGCAGATCCAGGCGATCACCGGCGACGACCGCTACCGTCCGAGCCAGTGGCTGCGCCGCCGCGCGATGCTGGGGCTCAGTGCGACGACGGTCGAATAGCGACCTCCTAAAGGGAACATGGTCGCGGAATCGTCGTTCAATCCCCTGCAGCCTTTGCAGGGGAACGCGATGACGATGCGGAGCAAATGGACGGCGGCGAGCATCGCCGCGCTGGTGTGGCTCACGGCCGGCGCTGTGCAGGCGCAGCAGATGAAGAACGAGAACCTGCTCGTCGGCATGCCTCAGGGCTTCAAGGTCGGTTTCAAGGATTCCAAGAACGGCATGAACATGCAGGAGTTCGTGCCGGCGTCGGAGACGGTGCAGAACTGGACCGAGATGGTGACGGTCCAGGTCTTCCTGAGCCGCAAGGATCTGCAGCCGGGGCCATTCCTCGCGGCAATGCAGAAGCAGTGGACTGGTGGCTGCAAGGACAGCACTTCCACCGCGGTCGCGACCGGCAAGGTGAAAGGCTACGACGCCGCCGCGGTCCTGCTGCGCTGCCCGTTGCTCGCCTCGACGGGCAAGCCCGAGACGGCGATGATCAAGGCGATCAAGGGCAACGACAGTTTCTACGTCGTCCAGCGCGCCGTGCGGTCGGTGCCGACGCCCGAACGCCTGGAGACGATGAAGAAGTACATCGAGGACGTCGGCGTCTGTGATTCGCGTCTGGCCAACGCGCCTTGTCCCACCGTCAAATAGCGCTCAGGCGAGCGTCAGGATCAAAGGTCCGCGACGGGTGGCGACCAGTGTATGCTCGTACTGCACGGTCGGCTGAAGGAGCGGGGGACGCAGCGTCCAACCATCGTCCATCTCTTCGACCGAATCCGCGCCGAGCGACAGAAACGGCTCGATCGTGAAGACGAGGCCCTCGGTGATCCTGCGACGGTCGTGCTTCTCGTACCAGGTGGGGATCTCCGACGGTTCGTCGTGCAACGACCGTCCGACACCATGGCTCGCGAGATTGCGGACGAGGCTGTAGCCGTTCTTCTTCGCGAAGGTCTCGATCGACCGGCCGACCTCGTTCAGCCGCGCGCCTGACTTTACGGCGCGAATGCCGGCCCACAT
>JAKFVZ010000675.1 GCA_021732965.1 Reyranella sp. | reverse complement strand
CCATCTCCTTTCGAGGTTGTTGTTGCTGCTCGACCACGGCCGACACAGCCTGGTCTTGTGAGTGGTCGTAGTTCCCATGCACCGTGCCCAGGTCCTGGTTGACCATGTACTGCGTGGGATTGCCGGGCGACCCTTGTTCGGATGCATGTTCAGGTCGTTGGAAGAACGATTCATGCACACTGGCACGCACGTCTTTCACCATCTCGCGGCCCATCGCCGCGAGCTGTCCCGAGAGTGACGGCTGGGACTCCAGCCACTCCTGGCGTTTGGCAAGCATCTGCTGCCACAGTGGCGCTTTTTGCGAAGACATTTGGAAAACCTCCTTTCAGGTTGGGGTGAATCAGAAGCGGCCCTCGCGGTACTTCTCCGCGAGGTACTTCTGCTCGATCTCGGCGTCGCGCATGGCCTGCAAGCGGCGACGCGTCAGCTCGACCATCACGGCTTCCGTGAACATGATCGAGGCGAAACCCGCCATGACGTACCAGCCGAGCGGCGGCCAGAACTGCGCGAGCAATCCGCCGATGGCGAGGCAGGCAAAAGCTTCGACCGCCTTGGCATTCGCTTCGGAGACGCGCGGGAAGAACCGGCGGGCAAGCCAGGGATACCCGTTGTAGCGCGTGTGGATGATGACCCCGCGCCGCCAGTTCAGGTACGTCCTCACCCTCTGGACCGCGCACGCGGCCATCCAGCCGAGGAAGTAGATGAACATCGGATAGCAGTTGAAGTAACAGCCCCAGGCGAGGATCATCCCCGCGCCGACCAAGCCGTGCATGCCGATGCCTTCTGAGCCGAAATCGGTTCGGATGAACGGCGTGATGGTGCAGGCATGGGCATTGGCCGCAATGTTGAGGCCCTTAAAGCTCTCCCCGAGGGTGAGCCGGTCGCCGGGCTGTGACCGTTGCTGCGGTGAATGCGGAACCATTGGAAACCCCCTTTCGAGGTTGGAGAAACAATGCGTCATGCAACAGTTGGGAATCAGCCGCTTCCCTTCTGGCTGAAGCTTGTGGACAGGTAGTTCTGGCCGCTGGTGAACGGTTCGCCGCTTCGGACCACGTAGCAGTCGCAGAGGAAGCCGCTCGATTCGCCGCCCGTGCGCAGGCCGTGCATGAAAGCATTGGCCTGCAACGTGGACTCGAAGTGATTGCTGTAATTGCCGCTGTAGCGCTGGCGGCCCATCAGCTCGTCAAACGGGCTGTCCGGCGGCGTGGTGCTGCCGCCCGTAAAAGTTTGGAGCGACTTGCCCACCAGGCCGCTGGCCCAGTTCGCCGTCTCGATGTCGCCCAGGGCATGGAAGATTTTCGTGTGGAAGTTGGTCAGCAGGCTGTCCGCCTGATGGCGTCCCTTCTCTCCCGACAGCGCGGCGTAGAAGTTGTGGAGCGACTGCGAGAGCGCGACAACACACCCCCGATGGCTGCGGCACTGGGTGATGTAATGGGCATCAAAGCTGCTCAGCGTCTGGTGACACTCATCTGTGAATATGGTGACGATGTTGGAGTCCGGCCGTGTGACCCGCCTGAGCACGGCCCGCTCGACGAGGTATTTCCATCCCGCCGCGATGAACAGGCCGATGTCGCCCCACTCTGAGGCCGAGAGGTCAATCAATACCCACCGACCCGCAAACAAGTCGTCGGGCGTGACGTTCGTCGCCGTGCTGACGAGTTCGCGCACCAGTCCCGTGTTGAAGACATGCAGGATGCCCATGACGCCGGTAAGGATGGATGACCGGGTACGGTCGGCCATCGCCGGGAACTCGTCCATCCAGTAGCTGCGGGCCAGTTCCCAGTCGTGCTGTTCCAGCGGAGTCTTCGGAGACTCAAAGGCCGCCCGCAAGGCGTGGTTGTGGAAACCGTCCTGCCATGCTTCATTCCCAAAGTCCTGCGGCGACATGGCCGCAGTGGCGATGAACTTCTGGAGGTCCGGGGCAGTGAATGGCCCCATCGCGAGCCTGACCATCTCGATGGCGTTGTAAAGCAGCCGTTCCTGCTCGCGGTTCCAGAAGTCCGCATCCTCGCGACCATTGGCGTCGCTCGAACGCAGGCTTTCAGAGATCGTCATCAAGGTCTTGGTGATATTGCGGGTATGGCCGCCGCCCTGGTTCATCTCATAGGCGAGGAAGTTGAATCGCAGCGGCTGATCGGGCGCGAAGATGAGCAGGTCATCCCGCCTGCCAGCCGCCGTGAAAATCCCTTCCCACATCGCCCGGTCCTCGCCGGGCTTGGCCGCCAGGATCAAACCGCCGCTGCCGGGCAGCCGGACAATCGCCTCACCGATGCGCTTCCCGGAGGAACTCGTCTTGCCGCTGCCGGTCCTGCCGAGGATGCAGCAGCCGCCATTGAGCAGGTCGCGGACAGTAAAAGCGTTGTCCTCGTCCCAGTTGAGAAGCACCTGGTCGAGCAGGTCATCACTTCGCTTGTGCTTGACCGGCCGGTTCCTGAAATGGCCAAGCGCCGCCTGTGCGAGGCAGGCAAAGCCCACCGCGCCGCCAGCCACCGCCATCGCCGGGTCATACGGCCCGCCCCGTTCGGCGATGAAGGCGGCCATGCTAAGGGAGCCAAGGCCGACGCCAGCTTGCATCATCTGTCGCAGGGATACGCTGCGTTCCATCACGCACCCGCCTTTCTCGCCTTGTAGCGGGCAACGGCCGCGAAGGTCTTAGCGTCGAGCGCTTGATCACGGGCCTTGCGGGCTTCCTTCTGCGCTTCGGCCAGCGCTTCGATGAAGTCATCAAGCGAGAGGTCCGCACCGGAGACGGTGATCGAGATGCCCGATGGCAACGGGCATACAATGCGCTTCATCCGCACCTGCGGCGTGCCATCGCCCTTCGGTTTGCGGACCCGCCGTTCCAGTTCATCGCGGGAGAGTTCCGACGCCTGCGAGGCCAGCTCGCGCTGGCGGGCCGGGTCGGCCTCCTGGCTCAGGAGGTAGCCGCGCCGGGCATCGAGCTTGCCCTCGTTGACCTGCTGCTGGATGCCGTCCGGCAGTTGCAGCAGGGCGATGGCCCGGCTGATGACCGCTTCGCTGACATGCAACATGCCAGCCAGTTGCCGTGCCGTGCAGCCATGCTCCTTGCACAGGCTGGAGAACAGGCGGGCGCGGTCAATCGGCGGCAAATGCTGGCGATGCAGGTCGATGGACGCCTGCGCCATCAGCAATTCGAGGCGCGTCGGCTCCTTGCCGAGGTCGAGGGCGAGCAACTCCGTCATGCCAACCTGTCGGGCACCTTCCAGCCGGCAGCCGCCGTCGTAGATGATGAACCGGCCATTTTTCATGAAGCCGATGACGGGAACTTTCTGCCCGTTTGCCTGCATGTTCTGGCCAAGTCCCAGACAGTAGTCGGGATCTTTAACCGAACGCGGCTGAAGCGGGTTGTCGCAGATAGCTACCAGCACATTGATGAGTTGAGGCAGTGACATCACGGTCTCCTTTCGTGGCCGCGGCCCGCGCGTACTTTCCACGCGGACGCCAGCGGCGCTGAATGTTTGAGAGAAGAACGAGGGAAACTCAGTTGAGGCTGGGTGCCGCGCCGATCATCAACCGGCGGCATTCATGGCACACACCGGCCCGGCCACGGGCGAGCTGGCCTGCTCCGAGTCGCAGGCGATAGCGGTATTGCGGCAGTACGTCGCCATCGTGGCTGCCGACATAGGTGATCGCGTTGTGCAGGTCGTAGAAGGTCAGGTCATCTCCGCTGCCGCGAAGCTGTTCCTCGACCCGGCGGGCGGCACCCGCCGAGATGAAGAACGGGCTTTGCCGCAAGCCATGCATGATGTGGCCGATGTCGCCCCGGTCGAGTGGCTGCCGGGCCAGCCCTTCCAGCCCTGTCCTCACCTGCTCCCAGTCCTGCCAGGCGGTCCGGCCGAACTCACGCAGCGTCGCCATCAGCTTGCGGTCGCTATCCTTGCCGTGGCCGCGCCGGACACGATGCTTGCCCCCGGCACAGACGCGGGCCATCGCCCCGTTGCGGCAGACCAGCCGAAAACTCTCCGGCCCCACCTGCACCGCGCCATTCTCCTCGATGGTCAAATGCACGCCGCCGCACACGATGTCGCCCTTGTGCGGCTGTGCCTCCAGGGCGCGGGAGATCAGGGCCACATCGAGCCGGCGATCCCGTTCGTACTCAATCACGCGGATATCGTTTGAAACCGTATATCCCGGACCACTCTCCAGCAGTGCCTCGATCACCAGCGACGCGCGAAGCTGGCCGAACCGGGGCCGTTGCACCCGATGCACGGCGTTATCATTTGAAACCGTAACTTCGATCGTCTCTTCCTCGCCGTGGAACCGGGGCAAGCGGGCGTTGAAATTGACGGACCGCAGCTCAGGTTCGATCTGTGCGAAGTACGACCCCGGAACTGTC
>JAKFVZ010000766.1 GCA_021732965.1 Reyranella sp. | reverse complement strand
GCAGCGCCGTGCTTTCGCGGGCGATCGTATGCGCAATGCGCTCGCGCATGTCGCAGGCACAGGAGCCACATTGCGGGCTATTGCCGCAGGACCGGAACACGTCGGCCGGTCGCCGGGCGCCTGCCCTGACGGCCTCATCGACCTCACGTTCGCGAATGGCTTTGCAGATGCAGATGTACATGCCGTGCCGGACGCTTCTTCCCGCTGTTGCTACTTACTCGCACCCGCGACGATAAGGGGCTGCTCCGAGCCGGTCAAGCGGGTCCTCGGGGCTTTCGCAGGGCTTCGGGGAGGGGGCCTTACGGAGGCGCCACCATGAAGGGGCCGATCGCGACGATCGCGCAATCGGTTCCTCCGGCGTCGCGGCACGCCTGGAGGGCCATGGCGGTGGCATCCTGTTCGCTCGTCCGGCCGCTGACAATTCCGATCCGGCCGTTCATGGCGAGCGCCACGGCGCGCCAGTCGTTGGCGATCAGATATTGCTCCAGGGCTTTGATCTGGCCGGCATCGAGGCCGGAGATGTCCTGCGGCGTCAGCACGTCGGTCACGCGCATGCTCTGCGGCGTGCGGACCAGGACCTCGTTCTTCAGGGCATAGACGACGCAGGGGCGTCCCGTGAGATGACCGCAGATCTGCAGGTTGCGCCGGATCACGTCGGCATCGGTTTCGCTGGGGGTCCACCAGTCGAAGCGGGCGTGGCCGAGAACCAGGGCGCGATCGTGCTGGTTGGGCAGGTAGCGGAGGGCCAGCCGCTCGCGCGCCTGCGCCTGGAGCAGCGGCGCCGTCGCGGGATCGAATGCGATCGGCGGTGACGGCCGCGCTGCGGGCACGTAGGGCGCGGGCGGCATCGGCGGCTGGCGGAACGACCAGACGACGTCGTTCTCGACGGCGTAGAGCATGCAGCGATCGTAGTCGCGCACCCTGGGCACGTCCCGCGCGACGGCCCTGTTGCACTCGTCGAGGGCGGCATGGCGGGCGGCGTCCTCGTCGACCCGGCGCGTCGCCATGGCAAAGATCCCGCGCACGTTCAGGGCCAATGCCTTGGCGCCCTCGGCGCGGGCGTAGTTCTCCAGGGCCCGCATGCGGAAATCGGGAACGAAGGGCACGTCCTTCGCCGCGAAACGGCGCGGGGCCGAATCCGCGGGCGCGGTCGCGGCAGCAGGGGCTGCGGGAGGAAAGGTCCGCGGGCCGGCGGCGCCGGCAACGGTTTCCGGCAGCGGCCGGTTGACGACCGGCAGGTCCGATGTGGGCTCTGCGGTCTGCAGCGACGGCGTTGGCGCAGGATGGCGCAGGTAGAAAGTGCCGGCGAGAGCCGATAGCACCAGCACCGTGGCGATGCCGGCGACCAGCAGCGACCTTGCGCGCGGCATCCGACGCGCCGCGGCATGCGCGGGGTGCAACGGTTCGCCCAGGCGCGCGCCCTCGATCGTCAGGCGATAGGCATGGATGGGCCGCGGGATGTTCTTGACGTGCTGCTCGCCGATGTCTTCGGCGCCCAGCATCAGCTTGCCGACGATCTGCTCGTAGACCGAGCCGGAGATGCAGATGCCGCCGGTGGCGGAAATGGATTCAAGTCGCACGGCGACGTTCACGGCGTCGCCCATGAGATCGTCGCCGTTTTCCACCACGTCGCCCAGGTTGACGCCGATCCGGAGCGTGAGCTGGTCATCGGGACCCGCCCTGGCATTGGCGGAGCGCATGGCTTCCTGGATCTCCAGCGCAGCCCGGACGGCCTCCACGGGGCTTGCGAATTCCGCCAGGAACCCGTCGCCCGTCATCTTGAAGACCCGTCCGCGATGCTGGCGGACCAGCGTGCCGGCCATGTCGAGGCGCGTGGCGAGCAGCCCCAGCGCATGTTCCTCGTCGCGGGCGGACATCGTGCTGAAAGCCACGACGTCGATGGCGAGGATCGTGGTCAGCCGCCGGACGAGGTTGAGGTTTGTCATCGCAATCTGATTCCGGTGCGCAGGGTAGCATAGGGCGCGATCGAGGACATGCTTGCGTGACTGCGCATGCTCTGCGAAGACCGAACCATGCAGTCCGCAGAGCCCCGCTACTGGGAAGACTACGAAGTCGGCCGGAAATATCCGCTCGGCTCCACCAGTTTCACGGCCGAGGAAATCATCGAATTCGCCGAGAAGTTCGATCCCCAGTCGTTCCATGTCGATGCCGAAGCCGCCAAAAGCTCGCTCTTCGGAGGGCTTTGCGCCTCCGGCTGGCATGTCGCCGCGAAGCTGATGCGGCTGTTCGTCGACAGCTACGTCGACAAGCGCACGGCGCTGGGCTCGCCCGGCGTCGACGAGCTTCGCTGGCTGAAGCCGGTGCGGCCGGGGGACACGCTGACCGCCTGGGTCGAGTGCGCGGACAAGGTGCCGTCGAAGAGTCGCCCGACCATGGGCGTCATCCACGAGCACTGGAGCGCGGTCAACCAGAACGGCGAATTGGTCATGACCTCCAAGGGGGTCAATATGGTGCGCAGGAGGCCGGTATGAAGCGTGCGGTGACGGGACTCGACCACGTGGTGGTCATGGTCGATGGCATCGACGCAGCCGAGGCGGCCTACCGGAAGCTGGGCTTCCAGGTCCAGCCGCGCGGCTTCCACAAGAAGCTGGGCACGGCCAACCACCTCATGATCTTCGACACCGACTATTTCGAGATCCTGGGCATCGTCGAGGACACCGAGTTCAATGCCGAGCGTCGCGAATGGCTGAAGGACGGTGGTGGCCTCGCCAACGTGGCGCTGGCGACCGAGGGCGCCGACGTGGCGTTCGAGGCGTTCAAGGCCGCCGGCCTCAATCCCGATGCGCCGCTGTTCTTCGACCGCGCGGTCGAGGTCGCGGGCAAGACGGAGCTGGCCAAGTTCCGAACCGTCCGCATCCCCAAGACGAACATGCCGGTGGTCGGCTTCTTCGTCTGCGAGCACCTCACGCCGGAATTCGTCTATCGGCCGGAATGGGCGGCCCATCCCAATGGCGCGCGCGGAATCCTCGGCGTCACGGTGATCGCCGAGCAGCCGGCGAAGTGGATTCCGGAGCTCGAGAAGTATTTCGGTTCCGATTCGGTCAAGCGCGAGGGGGACGGGCTGGTGGTCGATACCGGCACGCAGCCGATCCGCTACATGACTCCCAAGGACTATGCCGTGCGCTATCCCGGCATCACGCCGGTGCGGCCGGGCGACCATCCGGCGCTGCTCACGATCCGGGTCGAGAACCTCGCGGCCTGCGAGGCGCTCCTCAAGAAGAACGGCGTCGGCTTCCTCAAGCCCGATTCGGGCCGGCTCGTCGTGCCGCCGTCGGAAGCGGCGCATCTCACCCTGGAATTCTCGGAGCTCTAGTCTTCATGGCGTTCGATCTTGCCGACCGCGGCATCTACGGATTCTCGACCACCGAAAACCTGCGCTTCGCCGACGTCGACGCCAACGGGCACATCAACAACGGCGCCTTCCTCGAATTGCTGGAGAATGCGCGCGTCTCCTATCTGCGGGCCATCGTCCGGGCGGGCATGCCGCGCTTCCGGCTGGTGATCGGCCGCATCGAGGCCGACTTCAAGCGGCAGATGTTCTATCCCGGCACCGCCGTCGCCTGCGTTCGCATCATCGAGGCGCTCGACCGCAAGTGCGTGATCGGCCAGGGCCTGTTCGACGGCGAGGGCAATTGCACCGCCATCCAGAAGGTGATCATGGTGTCGCTGAACGAGGAGACGCACCGCGCCACGCCGTTCGATCCCGTGGTGCGCGCCATGCTCGACCGCCTCGCCGCTTCCAGCGATGGACTCGATCCATGACCGCTTCCGCCCTGGTGCCCGAAGGCTTCCGCAAGCTCGAGGTCCGCGACGATTTCGTCTCGCTCGCGGGACCGCTCTGGTTCAAGGCAGAGGAGGACGGGCTGCGGATCGGGCTGCCGCTGGAGAAACGGCACGGCAATCCGATGGGCTGGGCGCATGGCGGCCTGCTGGTCACCGTCGCGGACATGGTGATGGGCGTGGGTTCGGGTTTCTCGACCGGCCTGTTCTGGCCGCACCCCACGATCTCGCTCACCAGCGAATTCGTGCGTGGTGCGAAGCTCGGCCAGTGGCTCGAAGGCAAGGCGCGCATTGCCCGGCGCACGGTGAATTTCTGCTTCTGCAGTTGCGACCTGGTCTGCGGCGGCGAGATCGTCCTGGTGTCGTCTGGCGTGTTCAAGGTGCCGGATCCCGACAAGATCCCCGAGGCCGCACGCGCCGTGGCGCTGTCGCCGCCGTGGAAGCAGTAGTCTTCTTTAGCCTTCCAACCATCACCACCTCACCCTGAGGAGCGGCCACAGGCCGCGTCTCGAAGGGTGGGCACGCGCACCGTCTTCGTTGCCCATCCTTCGAGACGCGGCCT
>JAKFVZ010000646.1 GCA_021732965.1 Reyranella sp. | reverse complement strand
TCCGCGGCCCAAGGCCGGCGTCTTCGCCGTGCGCCACGGCCAGCCCCTCGCCGCCAACCTGCGGCTCGCCCTGCTGGGCCAGCCGCCCCGGCCCTTCACCCCGCAACGCCGCTACCTGTCGATCCTCGGCACCGGCGACGGCAATGCCGTGGCCACGCGCGGCAGCTTCGCGATCGAGGGCGAGTGGGTGTGGCGCTGGAAGGACCATATCGACCGCAAGTGGATGCGCATGTATCGCGAGCCGCCCGCGGCGCCGATGGACGCGGGCGCGCGCTCGGCAGCGCCCGATCCGGCGCTGGTCGACGCGGAGACCAAACGCCTGCTGGCCGATATCGGCATGCGCTGCGGTGGCTGCGGCGCCAAGGTGGGCGCGGGCGTGCTCGACCGCGTGCTGGCACGCCTTGGCCCTTCGCCGGGCGCGAGCGTGGCCATCGGCCTCGACGCGCCCGACGATGCAGCGATGATCGAAGTGCCGGCGGGACGGGCGCTGGTGCAGTCGGTCGATTACTTTCGCACCTTCATCGACGATCCCTTCGTCTTCGGCGAGGTCGCGGCCGTGCATGCGCTGGGCGACGTCTGGGCGATGGGCGCGAAGCCGCACAGCGCCCTGGCGCTTGCCGTGGTGCCGGCGGCGGCGGAACGGCTGATGGAGGAAGACCTTTTCCAGATGCTGGCCGGTGCGCGGCGCATCCTCGACGATGCGGGCTGCGCGCTGATCGGCGGCCATTCCGGCGAAGGGCCGGAGGCGGCGCTGGGGTTTTCCGTGAATGGCCTCGTCGTTGCGTCTCAGGCGTTGCGCAAGGGCGGGCTGCGTCCCGGCGACCGGTTGGTGCTCACGAAGAAGCTGGGCACGGGCGTGATCTTTGCCGCCGCGATGCGCGGCATGGCCAAGGCTACCTGGATCGAAGAAGCGCTCGCGTCGATGCGCACGCCGTCGGGCAGCGCTGCACAAGCGTTGCTCGATGCGGGTGCCCATGCCTGCACCGACGTGACGGGCTTCGGACTCGCGGGTCACATCGCCGAGATGATTCGCGCGAGCGGCAACGTTGCGGTCGACATCGATCTCGATGCGCTGCCCGCACTGCCCGGGGCGACCGAGTTGTTCGCGCAGGGCTTCGCGAGTTCGCTGCAGCCGGAGAACTTGCGTGCGCGTCATCTCATCGATGGCATGGATCGGGCTTCATCACATCCCAAGCTGTCGCTGCTGTTCGATCCGCAGACCGCCGGCGGCCTGCTCGCGGCATTGCCCTCCGACGCGCCGATCAGCGACGACATGACTCATGTCGGGACGGTGCGGACACGCGAAGAAAACGAGACAAGCATGCGAATCGCGCGCTAGATGCAACGTTGTGCGAGGTCCGGCATCTGCCGTCTCGCATTTTGCACAGGGAGAATGGAATGGCTGCGAAGAAGAAGGCTGCGAAGAAGAGCGTCAAGAAGGCGGCGAAGAAGGCCGTGACGAAGACGAAGACCGCGGTGAAGAAGGCCGCGAAGAAGGCTGTGAAGAAGGCAGCGGTTCGCCGCAAGCGCCGCTAGACTGGTGCCGGAGCGTCCCCGAACCGGGGGCGCTCCGACGCATCGGGAGCCGGACATGGCGCACGCAAAGGCAAGCATCGGCACGACCAACTACGCAACCTCCATCGCGACCGGTCACGGCGGGCATCACAGGCTCACCGCCGACGAAGGACCGGAACTCGGCGGGAAAGATGCCGGCCCCGCCCCCTACGATCTCCTGACCTCAGCGCTGGCCGCCTGCACCGTCATCACGCTTCGCATGTATGCCGAGCGCAAGCAGTGGCCGGTGACCGCCGTCCACGCCGACATCCATTTCAGCCGCGACGGCGACAAGCAGCGCATCGACCGCGTCCTGACCATCGAGGGCGCCGTCGACGACGAGCAGAAGAAACGAATGGCCGACATCGCCGAGCGCACGCCGGTGACGCTCACGTTGAAAAACGGGCTGGAGATCAGGACGTCGCTGGCGTGACGACAATTGGCGGCACCTTCCTGCCTCCGCACACCCCCACCTCATCCTGAGGAGCGGCCACGGCCGCGTCTCGAAGGATGGGCAACAAACGCGGCGCGCACGCCCATGCTTCGAGACGGCCCTTTGGGCCTCCTCAGCATGAGGTCATTGTTTGGGTTCGAGGAAGAGGCGCTCGCCTGCAGGGCGTCTCGCCCACTCCTACTTCTTCCCCCGCGCCTTCCACGCTTCGAAGTCGCGCTTGGCTTCCTCGCCGGCCACGGGGAACAGGCCCTTCAGTGAGCGCCCGCGGGCCACTTCGGCCTCCGCGAATTCCTCGTAGTGGTAGTTGTTCAGCGCTTCCTCGGCGACGGCCTCGACAATGTCGGGCGGAATGACGACGATCGCGTCGCGGTCGCCCACGATCACGTCGCCGGGATAGATGGCGACACCGGCGCAGGCGATCGGCAGGTTGAGGTCGACCGGGCGGTGCGCGATCGGGCTTGGCGGCGAGGACGGGCGGCGGTGATAGGCGGGGAGTCCCGTCTTGTGCACACCGTCAGTGTCGCGAAAGCCGCCGTCGGTGACGATCCCGGCGGCACCGCGCGCCTTCAGGCGGCCGACATAGAGATCGCCTGCAGAGGCCGCCCGCGAATCGCCGCGCGAATCGATCATCAGCACATGGCCCGGCGGACACTCCTCCATCGCCTGCGGCTGCACCATCGAGCGGTTGGTGGACGTCGGTCCGTCCTTGTCCTCGCGCGACGGAATGAACCGCATCGTGAAGGCGAGCCCGACCATGCGCGGCTGCTCGGGCCGGATCGGCCAGACGTCGAACAGGGTCATGCTGCGCAGTCCCCGCCGGTTCAACACACCCGTCAAGGTCGAGGTGCCGACCCTGGCCAGCGCCTCCCGCAGATCGGATGACAGGTCGGCCATGCTTCTCTCCCTCTTTTGCTTTGGGCGACGTTAGCCGATAATTCCGCGCATGCGCGTAGAAATCCTCTGTACCGGCGACGAGATCCTCACCGGCAAGACCGTCAACACCAACTACAGCCACATGGCCCGCCGCCTCGTCGAGGTCGGTCTGGGCGTCCACTGGGGCACCACGGTCGGCGACGACCGCGAGAGCCTCCTGAAAGCCTTCCATCAGGCCGGCGAGCGCGCCGATGCGGTGATCGTGAACGGTGGGCTCGGGCCCACGGTCGACGATCTCTCGCAGGAGGTCGCGGCCCAGGCCTGCGGCGTCGAGCTGGTGCGGAGCGACTACTGGATGACGCGCATGGAGGAATCCTACGCGCGGCGTGGGCGCGTCATGCCGCCCAACAACGTGAAGCAGGCGATGCTGCCGGCCAATGCCGAGTTCATCGACAATCCGATCGGCACCGCCTGCGGCTTCGCCGTCACCATCGGCCAAGCACGCTTCTTCTTCACGCCCGGCGTGCCGCGCGAGATGCGCCGCATGCTCGACGAACAGGTGCTGCCGCGCATCCTGGCGATGAGCGGCATCAAGGGTGTCACCAGGCTGAAGCGCTTCCACACGTTCGGCATCGGCGAATCGCGCGCCGACCAGATGCTGGGCGACATGGCCGCGTTCAAGGAAGATGGCGGCATCAAACTCGGCTTCCAGGCGCACTACCCGCAGCTCGAAACCAAGCTCGCGCTGCGCGCCGACGACGAGGGCGCGCTGTCGGCCCTGCTCGATCCGGCCGAGGCCGAGGTGCGCAGGCGGCTGGGCAACTTCATCGTCGCCGAGGATGAGCAGACCCTCGAAGGCGTGGTGCTGGGCAAGCTGCTGGAAAAGGGCGCGACGCTCGCCACCGCCGAGATGATCACCGGCGGCCATCTCGCCGCCCGCCTCGCGCCGTTGGCCGGTGCCGAGCGCGCGTTTCGCCGCGGCATCGTCGCGCGCGACATCGCCGAGCTGGGCGCCACCGGAGTGACACCCGATGCGGCGGCCTCCGCCGCCAAGGCCCTGCGCGCGTCGAGCGGCGCCAGCCATGCGCTGGTGCTTCTGCTCGAACTCGACGAGGGCGCCGACCGGCCCGACATGGGCGGCACGATCTGTATCGGCCTCGCCGATGCGGATGGCGCCGTAACGCGGCAGGCCAGACTCGTCGGCGGCCGCGACTGGGTGCGCATCGGCGCCACCGAACTCGGCCTCGATTGCCTGCGCCGCCACCTGCTGGGCCTGCCGGTCGACGAACGAATCGATTTCGAGCGTCGCTGACCGCTCTGCGCGATCGTCAATTTGCAACGAGAGGAGCGTTCCATGCCTTTCATCAAGACCCGCGACGGCACCGACATCTACTACAAGGACTGGGGCAAGGGCCCCGTCGTCACCTTCAGCCATGGCTGGCCGCTGACCGCCGATGCCTGGGAAGACCAGATGGTGTTCCTGGCCAATCACGGCTTTCGCGTGATCGCGCAC
>JAKFVZ010000193.1 GCA_021732965.1 Reyranella sp. | reverse complement strand
CGACCCCGCCGCTCTCCGGCCGTACCCGCCCCCATGCCGCCACCTCCTCGGCAGAGGCTTTCCAGGTCGCGGCATTCAGTTCGGCGAGCTGGCGACGAAGGGTCGACACCGAGCCCATCACGACGCGGCGCCCGCCGACATCCTCACCCTCGAACGTGATCTCGAACGAGACGGGCAGCCACATCTCGACGTTGCGGACGAGATGGGAATAGCGCGACTTGAAGCCCTCCGCCGTGGAGCGCGTCAGGGCGATGTCGTCATGATCCCACTCTTCCGGCAGCGTCTGTGGCACCCGCAAGGAAGGATGCTCGGCATAGGCAGCCCAGAGCACCAGAGATCCAAGACCGTCCCAGCCCGGTCGGCCGGTAAACCAGCGTGCTTCGTCCGTCTCGTCCCAGTTCAGCGGTACCTGGATACGCTTGCCCAGCGCCGCGGCCAGCGTGGACCGCCAGGCCAGGACCTGTGCGTGGATACGAGCCTGGGACGTCGCGGCCTGGGCGTGCCCCGACGGTCTCACCGGCTGCGGCAAGCCGCGCTCGCGCGCAGCCCTCTCCATCGGATTTTCCCAGGCACCAGCGTAATAACGCGTAAGCGACCCGACATACACGTCAAGGGCCATAAAGAACCGGATTCCCTTCGTACCAAAGCTGACAGCGACACTTGCAGTCAGCTCACAAGTACAATCCGGACGTGCAGAGACGCAATCGCAAAGCGACGAACCCACGCGGGAATCTTGGCCTGCGGCACCGCCGGACCGCGAACAACCCGCGCGAGCAGATCGCGTCCCGGGAGCCTGGCCGCTATTGCGGCTCGAGGTTGAGCCCCTTCACCAGTTCGATCCAGATCGGACCTTCCTCGGCCACGATCTTCTCGAAGAAGACGTGGTCGCGCGCCGCGTTGTCGATGCCGAAGGTCGCGAGGATCTTCTGGATACGCTCGCTCTTGCCGCCCTCGACCATCATGTCCGACAGCCTCTGGACGATCTCCTTGGGCATGCCGGCCGGCCCGACCAGCCCGATCCATCCCTGGATCTGGAAGGCCTTGTCCGTCACGCCCTGTTCGTAAAAGGTCGGGACGTCGGGCAGCTTGCTCATCCGCTTCTTGGTCGGCACGGCGATCGGCCGGCCGTTGCCCGACTGCAGCACGCCCGAGGCGGCCGCGACACTGCCGCTGCCGCCCTGGACCGCACCCGAGCCGACATCCTGCCACATCGGCGCCTCGCCGCGATAATGAACGGCCTCCATCCCGAGCTTGTAGTGGCGGTTCAGCGCCTCCACCGCGACATGGCTGTAGGAACCGGCGCCGTAGGTGCCGAGGCTCGTCTTGTTCGCCCGCGCATAGTCGGCGAGTTCAGCCAGGTTCTTCACCGGAACCTTGCTGTTCACGATCAGCGGCAGATGCCCCGCGTCCATCCACGAGATCAGCACGAAGTCCTTGTCGGGATCGTAGGGCAGCTTCTTGAACAGCACCTTGTTCATGATCATCGTGGTGGAGATCGTCCACATCAGCGTATAGCCGTCGGGCGCCGCTCCCTTGACCTGTTCCGCGGCGATCGCGCCGCTGGCGCCGGTCTTGTTCTCCACCGATACCGGCTGGCCGGTCTTCTGGGAGATGTATTCGCCGTAGACCCGGGCGAAAGTATCGGTGAGACCGCCCGCGGGATACCCGCAGACGATCCGTATCGGCTTGTTGGGCCACGCTCCCTGGCCGATGGCCGGAGCCGGCAGGGCCGCCGCAGCGGCAGCGGCTGAACCATAACGCAGCACATCACGTCGCGACGCACGCACGATCATCGATAGCCTCCCTGTGGCGCAGTATTTTTTGCGACGGTCCAGGCCGTCAGGTCGCGCCTGCCGCGAGCATGGCGGCGATTTCGCACTGCGTAAAGAGCAGCCGCTATTGCGGCTCGATGCCCAGAGTCTTGAGGACCTCGATCGACACCGGGCCTTCCTGGTCGAGGACCTGGCGGAAGTAGGCGGCATCACGCGCGCCCTCGTCGATGGCGAAGGTGTCGTTGATCTTCCGGACGCGCTCGGTCCTGCCGGCCTCGACCATCAGCGCCGACAGCTTCTGCACCACCTCGGGCGGCGTGCCGGCGGGCGCTGCGCAGCCGACCCAGCCGCGGATCTGGAATGCCTTCTCGGTCAGTCCCTGTTCGTAGAAGGTCGCAACGTCGGGCAGCTTCTTCATGCGCACCATCGTCGGCACCGCGATCGGCTTGACGCTGCCCGCCTGCAGCACCGCCGCGCCCGACGCGTAGCTGCCTGTGGCGCCCTGGACGGCGCCGGACGCAACGTCCTGCCACATCGCCGATTCGCCGCGATAGTGGACGGCTTCCATCTTCAGTCCGTAGTGGCGGTTCAGCGTCTCGGTGACGATGTGCGCGAACGATCCGATGCCGTAGGTGGCGAGCGAGACTTTCTTCCCCTGCGCCCAGGCGGCGAACTCCGCGACGTTCTTCACCGGGATGTCCTTGTTCACCATGGTCGGCAGATGGCCGGTGTTGAACCAGGCGACGAGGGCGAAGTCCTTGTCGGGATCGTAGGGCAGTTTCTTGAACAGCGCCTTGTTCTGCACCATCGTCGTGGAATTGGTGAACATCAGCGTGTAGCCGTCGGGGGCTGACTGCTTGACGATCTCCGCACCGATCGCGCCGGCCGCGCCCGCCTTGTTCTCGACGATCACCGGCTGGCCGGTCTTCTCGGCGACATACTCGCCATAGGCGCGCGCGAAGATGTCGGTGAGCCCACCGGCCGGATAGGTGCAGACGATCCTGATCGGTTTAGATGGCCATGCCCCTTGACCAGATCCTTGGGCGATGGCCGGCGCCGGCAGGGCCACCGCCAGCGCCGAAAGAGATCCGTAGCGCAGCAGATCCCGCCGCGTTGCCCGCACGATCATGGTCGCCTCCCAATACGGCGGCGACTCGTTGGGGAGACGGCCTCAGGTTGCAGGAGCCGTCCTGGTCGCGCCTGACTTGAGCATGGCGTCGATTTCGCCCTGCGTAAAGCCGGCCTCCTGCAGCACCTCGACGCTGTGCTCGCCCAGCCGCGGCTGCAGGCGCGTGATCTCCGGCTTGGTCTTGCTGAAGCGCGGCGCGATGTCGGTCATGCGCAACCTGCCCTCGGTCGGATGGTCGACGTCCTTCCAGAAGCCGGTCGCCTCGAGCTGCGGATCGACGAACAGGTCGTCGAGCGTGTTCACCGGACCGTGCGGGACGTTGGAATTCCTGAGAAGCTCCACCCACTCCGCATTGGTGCGTTCGGCGCACAGGCCCGCCAGGGTCGAATAGTACTGCTCGACGTTCTTCAGGCGGTTGGCCATGCCCTGGAAGCGCTCGTCCCGCGCCAGGTCCTCGCGACCCACGAGGGTGCAGAACTCGCGCCAGTGGCCGTCGGTGTAGGGCAGCAGCGCGAAGTAGCCGTCCTTCGACGGATAGGGGCGGCGCTCCTTGTTGAGGACGCGCTTGTAGCCCGCCGTGTCGAGCGCCGGCTTGAAGGTCTCGCCATAGAGATGCTCGACCATCACGAAGGAGACCAGCGTCTCGTACATCGGCACCTCGACCGCCTGGCCCTTGCCGGTGCGCTCGCGTGCGAACAGGGCCGCCAGGAGCGCCGAGACGACGCCGTTCGAGCTGGTCTTGTCGGCCACGATCGTCGGCAGGAAGCGCGGCTCGCCCGCCACGACGGTCTGCAGCGCCGCCAGGCCGGAACCGGCCTGGATGATATCGTCGTAGGCCGCCTTCGCGCCCATCGGTCCGGCGGCGCGGTAGCCGTAGGTCGCGAGATAGACGAGGCGCGGATTGATCTTCTCGAAGGCCTCGTACTCGACGCCCAGCCGCTTGGCCGGACCGGGACGATAGTTGTGCATCACCACGTCGGCGGTCTCGGCGAGCTTGAACAGCGCCTTGCGCCCGGACTCCTGCTTGAGGTCGAGAACGATCGAACGCTTGGAACGATTGCAGCCGAGATAAAAGGCGGCCATGCCCGGATTGCGGGCCGGCCCGAGCTGGCGCGTCGTGTCGCCTTCCGGCGGCTCGATCTTGATGACGTCCGCCCCAAGATCGCCCAATTGCTGCGCCGCCCACGGACCCAGCACGACGGTCGTGCAGTCGAGAATGCGAACGCCGTCCAACGGACCTGCCATCTTAATTTCCTCCCGCTTTGAAGGTCCCGCTTACCACAAGTTAGTCACCGTCCGTGGACCAATTCGCTGGCAACATTGCTCTCCTGCAGGCGTTTCATCCTGCAGCAAAGGAGTGCACAAAATGAACTTCGAGGTTCTGCGTCTGGCCGGTTCGCTCGTGATGGCGGGCGCCGTGATGTTCACAGCCTCCGCCGCGATGGCCGGCGACTGGAAGAAGGGCCGCGGGCACCACAAGCACCATCACCATCACTACT
>JAKFVZ010000330.1 GCA_021732965.1 Reyranella sp. | reverse complement strand
ACGGGAAGCCCGCCTGCTGCGCGCCTTCGACGAATCGGTGGGTGAGCGGCAGGATGGTGCGATAATCCTCGACCTTGAGCGGGCCGTCCTGGCCGCGCACCTCCTCGTCGCCGCCCTGCACGTACTGCTCGGACTTCATGAAGAAGGGCAGCACGTCGTCGTAGCTCCAGCCGCGGCAGCCCATCTGCGCCCAGTTGTCGAAGTCGGCGGGCGCGCCGCGCACGTAGAGCATGCCGTTGATCGAGCTGGAGCCGCCCAGCGTCCGGCCGCGCGGCCATTCGATGCGGCGATCGCCCGAGCCCTTCTCCGGTTCGGTCGTGAAGTTCCAGTTCACCAGCGGATTGCGGATCAGCGAGCGGATGCCGGCCGGGATATGGATCATCGGGTGCCAGTCGCTGGGGCCGGCTTCGAGCAGGATCACCGAGGCGCCGGTCTCGCTGAGGCGCGCCGCGACCGTGCAGCCAGCCGATCCCGCGCCGACGACGACATAATCCGCCTGCATGTCTTTCTCCCTGTCAGAGCGTGCCCGACCGCTTGTCGCGCGGCACGAAATAGTCGGTGGGCGCCAGTTCCGGATCTTCCTGCGCGACCATGTTCTGGAAGTGCCGTTCGGCATCTTCGCGAAACAGCGCATGCGAGATCGCCTGGACGAGGCGCGTCGAGCCGACGAACAGGCCGGGTATGTCGCCGGCCAATGCTCCGTGGCTCAGGATGCTGCCCCAGTTGAAGAGATGGATGTCGCCCATGTGCGGCGTGCCGCCCGGCACCTTCTCGACCAGCTCGAAGCCCGGACCGAGATAGGGGTAGCGCGCCGCCTCGGCATTGGCGCGGGCGTCCTCCGGCGTGCGGCGGTCGGCCCACAGGGTCGCATTGCCTGCGAACGACGCCAGCTCCGGCCGGCGTGCGAGGTCGACGTCGAAGCCGGTGCCGATCAGGACGGCATCGAAGCGTTCCGTAGCCTTCGTCGTCGTCACCGTGACGCCGTCCTTGTCGACGATCATGTCGAGCCACGGCTCGGCGAAGCGGAAGGCGAAGCCCGGCAGCTTCTGCGCGCGCAGGACCGATTCGTGCGGCGGCGGCGAGCCGGCGGCCAGCATGTAGGTGTAGATCTTCCAGCGCCAGTCGTCGTCCAGCATGCCCTGGCCGCGCTGAAATCCCGGGAAAGACGCGCCCTTCGACTTGTTCACCTGCGGCAGGTGCGGCCGCCGCGCGTAGCAGATCGCCTCGCGCGCGCCGGCCTCCAGCGCCGTGCAGGCATTGTCGATCGCGGTGGCGAGCACGCCCAGGATGCCGAGGCGCTTGCCCTTCAGCGCATCGAAGTCGATCTCTTCCAGCGTGTGATGGACGCGGCCCGCGCGGGAAAGGTCCTCCGGATCGAACGAAGGGAGCGACGGCCAGCGGAAGCCGCCCGATCCGTCGCGGCCGTTGGCGAGCACCAGCTTGCGCGTCAGCACCGTCTCGCCGGTCGACAGGCTCGCCTGCAGGAAATCGCCCGCCGCCTCGACCTTGAGCAGCGACACGCCGTTCTCGACTTTCAGGTCGACGACCTTGCGCACCCACAGCAGGTACGAAAGCCAATCGAGGCGCGGGATCTTGTAGAGCTTCTCCCAGCCCTCGGCGCCGTGCTGCGCCTCGTACCAGGCGCGGAAGGTGAGGGACGGCACGCCGAGATCGGGGCCGGTGAGATGCTTGGGCGAGCGCAGGATCGGCATGCGCGCCGTGGTGTTCCACGGCCCTTCGTGGCCATGCGTGTTGCGCTCGATAACGCGGATGTTGCGGATGCCCTCACGGGTCAGGCCCCAGCCAACCGTCTGGCCGCACATGCCGGCGCCGACGATCAGCACGTCGAGGACAGGCCTGCCGTCGGGTCCGGTCTTCTCGGGCACCCAGTTGGATGGCGGATAGTTCAACCGCGCCAGGTCGTGTCGCGCGATTTTCTCGAGCGCGTCCAAACCCGCCGAATGCCGCTCGACAACACCGTCCATGCCGTGCTTCTGACCCTCCACGGATTTCCTTAGCAGGGCCGACCGCATGATTGAACTGCCGTGCTTCTACAGCCTGTCCTCGCCCTGGGCCTATTTCATGGGCCCGCAGCTCGAGGACATCGTGCGGCGCCACAAGGTGCGGCTGGTCCTGAAGCCGTTCGACTTCCAGGAGATCGTTCCGCGGACCGGTGGCGTACCGCTCCGGACGCGGCCGCCGGCCCGCCGCTCGTATCACGAAGAGGAACTGGATCGCTGGCGGCGCTACCTGCAGATGCCGCTGGCGCTGAAGCCTCGCTACTATCCGGAGAAGGTCGCCGATCCTGACTGGAACAAGCGGCCCGGGTGGATGGTGATCGCCGCGCAGTTGCGCGGTCTCGATGCCTTCCGGCTGAGCCATGCGCTGCTGCGCGCCCTGTGGGCCGAGGAGCGCGACACGGCTTCGGCCGCGGTGCGGATCGCGATCGCAGAGGAGAACGGTCTGGACGGCCGCGCGCTGAACCAGGCCGAGATGAGCGACGAGGTGCAGGCGGCTTACCGGACCTTCACGCGCGAGGCCGAGGCGCTGCAGGTCTTCGGGGCGCCGACGTTCATCGTCGATGGCGTGCGCTTCTGGGGGCAGGACCGGCTGGGATTCGTCGACCGGGCGCTGGACGCGCTGCGGGCGAAGCAGGGACATTGAAAGGGAGAGATCAAATGCGTGGACGTCAGGTCCTTCTGGAGACGCTCATCAATCACGGCGTCGATCGCATCTTCGGCAATCCGGGGACGACCGAGAGTCCGTTGCTCGATTCGTTGCCCGACTACCCGCAGCTCGATTACATCGTGCACCTGCATGAGGGCGTCGCGACCGGCGCCGCCAACTTCTATGCCCAGGCGAGCGGCAAGACCGCTTTCGTGAACCTCCATGTGGCGCCGGGCCTCGGCAATGCGATCGGTGCGATCTACAGCGCGCTCAAGAACAATTCGCCGATGGTCGTGACGGCCGGCCAGCAGGACACGCGCATGCGCCTGCGCGATCCCATCCTCGGCCATGACCTCGCATCGATCGCCGCGCCCGTCACCAAGTGGAGCGTGCAGGTCGAGCGCGCCGACGAGCTGGGCCCGATCCTCCAGCGCGCCTTCAAGATCGCCAACGAGGCGCCGGCAGGCCCGGTCTTCGTGGCGTTGCCCATCGACATGATGGAGCAGGAGACTTCGATTCCCGCCGGCAAGCCCGGCCATTCCTACAGCGCCACGCGCCCCGATCCGGCAGGCATTGCCGCCATGGCGAAGCTGCTGGCGGCCGCCAGGAACCCGGCCATCGTCGCCGGCGACGACGTTGCCCGCGCCGGTGCCGACAAGGCGCTGGTAAAGCTGGTCGACAAGCTTGGCGCCTCGGTATGGTTCGAGGGCCTGCGCGGCCAGAATTCCTTCCCGACCGATCATCCGGCCTATTGCGGCACGCTGGCCTTCGATGCGACCGGCATCGCCAAGCAGCTCGCGCGCAACGACCTCGTGCTGATGGTGGGCGGGCCGTTCTTCGAGGAAGTCTGGTACGCCGCCGGCTCGCCGTTCGCGCCCGGCACCAAGGTGCTGCAGATCGAGGGCGGGGCGTCGCGGCTCGCTCACAACTTCTCCCTCGACGCGGGCGTCGTCGCGGATGCCGGCGCCGCGCTCGAAGCACTTGATGCCGCCTTGACGGGGGTTGATGCGGCGGCAGCCGCCAAGCGCAACAGCGCGATGAGGGCGCGCAAGGACGCTGACGATGCCGCGCAGAAGGCGCGCGTCGAGAAGGCGTGGGCGCGCACGCCGACGTCGATGGCACGCGCCATGGCCGAGATTCGCGCGGGCTCGCCGCAGGACGTCGTCGTGGTCGACGAGACGATCACGGCCAACCTCGATCTCTTCAAGACCTTCACCTTCAAGGGGCCGGGCGACTATTACAGCGGCCGCGGCGGTGGCATCGGCCAGGGCCTTGCGGGCGCCATCGGCGTGGCGGTTGCGCAGACCAAGCGTCCAATCCTCTGCGTGTCGGGCGACGGTTCGTCGATGTATTCGATCCAGGCGCTGTGGACGGCGGCCCATCACGAGTTGCCGATCGTGTTCGTGATCCTGGCGAACCGCGAGTACCGCGTGCTCAAGCACAATATCGACGCCTACCGCGCACGCTTCGACGTGAAGTCGAACAAGCCCTACATGCACATGGACCTGACGGGCCCGACCATGGGCTTCGTCGATCTCGCCAAAGGCATGGGCGTCGCCGGCACCTATGTCGCGAAGGCCGACGACATCAAGGCGGCCGTCGAAGCCGCCTTCAAGTCCGGCAAGCCGCACCTGATCGAGATCGAGATCGAAGGCAAGCGCTAGGGCGACGCCCTAGCGCTGGCGGGCGGCAGCGCCTTCCGAGGCGCGAGAGCCCGCACGGCTCAGAATAGACA
>JAKFVZ010000195.1 GCA_021732965.1 Reyranella sp. | reverse complement strand
CTCTCCAGTGGCGCTCATGTCTTACCGGCTGAGCAACGGAGTTTGAGCGCCACTGGAGTGGCGCGCTCCGATGAAGCTGATCGACACAGACCCTAATACGTCTTCAGCAGGCGATCGATGTAGTCGAGTTCTTCCTTCGGGCGCAGCTGGTCGCCGGCGCGGCGGCGCAGTTCGTCGAGGATCTCGCGGCTGCGCTGACGGTCGAGTTCCAGCGGCACCTTGTCGGCGCCGGAGTCGATCGCGTCGCCGTAGTTGCCATCGGAACGGCCCAGCGGATCGCGATCCTCGCTGCGGCGCTCGCGCTCCTCGATCTCGGCGATGTCCTGGTTGTTGCCGGGGCCGCGCTGCTGGCGCATCTGCTCGGCCATGTCGCCCATGCCCTGCTGCAGATTGTCGAGCGCCCGGCGCTGGGCCCGCGAGGCCTCGCGCGAATCGCCACGGCGCAGGGCATCCTCGGCCTCGCGCATCGAACGCTCGGCACGCCCTAGGGATTCGGGCATCTGCAGGCCGTTCTCGTCGAGCTTCTTCATGAAGTCGCCGAGCCGGCCGCGCAGGCCTTCCTGCTGGCCGCGCTGCTGCTCGCCCCACTGGCCCTGCCCCTGGCCTTGTCCCTGACCGGGCTGCTGGCCCTGACCCTGCTGGCCTTGCTGGCCTTGCTGGCCGCGTTGACCCTGCTGGCCTTGCTGTCCCTGCTGACCGCGCTGGCCCTGTTGTCCCTGCTGGCGGCCTTGCCGCTCGGACTCGCCCAGCAGCTGGTTCTGCCGGCGCGACAGCTGGTCGAGCTGGTTCATCATCTCGCGGCCCTGCTGGTTACCCTGACCCTGCTGGCCCTTCTGCCCCTGCTGCTGGCGCTGCTGGCCGTTGGGATTCGCCATCATCGGGGTGGCGTTCTCCATCATCTTGCGCAGCTCCTCGAGCATGCGCTTGGCCTCTTCGCGCTGGCCGTTCTTGGCCATCTCGCGAATCTTGTCGAGCATCTTCTGCAGGTCGTCGCCGGTGATGGTGTTGTTCGGATCCATCTTCTCCGCCTTCTCTTCCATGCGGCGGCGTTCGTCGGGATCCTTCATCTTCTCGGCCAGCTCGCGCTGCCACCGGGCCATGGCGTCGTAGAGCTGCTGGATCAGCTTCTCGATCTCCTCGTCGCCGGCCTGGCGCTGCATGGCGTCACGCAGTTCCTGGCGCGCCTGCTCGACGGCGCGCTCGGCGTCCGACGTGGAGCCGCTTTCGAGGCGCATCGCCAGGTCCCACAGCAGCTTCTGCGTGTCGACGACGGTTTCCTTGTCGTCCTTCTGGGCCAGCCGCACCGAGCCGATGCGCAGGCCAAGCTGGACGACGGGATCCTCGCGGTAGCTCTTGGGATTCGCATGGACCAGGCGCATGCCGTCGGCGACGTCGATGCGATAGCCCTTGGGATCGCGCGTCAGCGCCTTGCGCAGGACGATGAGCGCCCGTGCGGTCGGGTCGTTGAACACCCGCTCCGGCAACAGGAACGTCTCGACCGAGCTGCGGCCCTTCTGGCCGAGCGCATCGGTGGCGAACAGCATCACCGTGACCTTGAGGCCGGCCCACGGATGGCTGGTGAGGTCGCGCACGAAGGTGTCGGCGATCTTCTTGGAGTTGCCCGCGACCGGCAGGTCGACGCGCAGCACTTCCGGCTCCTCGTCGCTGCTCAGCGCCTCGTCGCCCAGCACGCTGCCGTGCAGGCGCATCTGGAGCTGGACGCCGGTCACGCCGAAATCGTCGCCGGCGACGTACTCGATCTTGGTCGACCACTTGTCGACGCCGATCGGCCGGGCGAAATCGATGGTCGGGGCGAGGTCGGGGATGACGTGGAGCTTCCAGCGCGCCTGCTCGTCGCCGCGCGCCTGCAGGGTGATCTGCTTGCCCTCGGTAATGGTCTCCTCGACCTGGTACTTGCCCTTGCTGACCGTCGAGAATTCGGTGGTCTTGCCGTCGATCGACAGAACCGGCGGCTTGCGGCCGCGCGTGTCGTCGACGAAGCCCGCGATCTTGCTGCCGACAGGAATGCGCAGGACCTTGTCGTGCTCGGCCATGTCCAGATAGACCGGCGGCTTGCCGGTATAGGCCGGCGGGGCGATCCACAGGTTGGCGACGACCGGCGGCGGCGGCGGGAACGCCGGCGTCACGGCGGCGGCCATGCGGTCGCTGCGCCAGCCGCCCGCGGCGGCAATGGCCACGACCAGAGCCAGCAGCGGCACGAAGCGCAGAGCCCACTTGTCGAGGCTCGCGAGGCCCGGATGGGCTGCCTTGTTGCTCAGGCTGGCAAGGCGCTCGGCCTCACGGCGGCGATGGGCTTCCCAGAGGGCCACGGCCATCGGATCGGTGTTGCCAGCAGCAAGATTGTCCTGCACGGCGGCCAACGGCCGGTGCGGGATCTCGCTGTCGCGTTCGAGGCGACGGGTCGCCTCTTCCCGCGCGGGCCACGAGAAATCACGCAGCTGCCACCACGCAAGACCGGCGAAGGCCAGCGCCAGGGCGCCCAGAATACCCGTATGGACCCAGGGGTCGAGGCCGGCGAACAGGTCGAGATGGGCCGCCGCGACGAACAGGGCGACGCAGGAGAGCAGCGGCACGACGCGTGGCCACAGGCCCTCCCACGCCAAAGCCGCCCACGCCAAACCGATCTTGCGTCCCAGCCCTGGGGCCTGGATCGTCGGGGTGGTCTGGCTGGCGTCCATCGACGTCCTTTCGTTAGGCCTTTATCGGCTCCATCCAGGGCGGGAGCCGCTCTGCGGAGATCATGTCCTCAACGGTGGGCCTCGGTCGCGTAACCGCAAACCTCGTGCCATCCACCATCACCTCAGGTGCCAGCGGCCGGCTGTTGTAGCTGGACGCCATCACCGCCCCATAAGCGCCCGCCGAGCGTATCATGACGAGGTCTCCGGCAACCAGCGGCGGCAGATCACGATTCTGCGCGAGGAAGTCACCGGATTCGCAGATGGGACCGACAATGTCGCAACGGATCGTGGCGGCATCGGGGCGTGGCTGCCGGACCGGCAGGATATCGTGCCACGCCTCGTAGAGGGTCGGCCGGATCAGGTCGTTCATCGCCGCATCCACGATGACGAAAGTCTTGGCGGAACCGGGCTTCACGAGGATCACCTCGCCCACCAGCACGCCGGCCTCGCCCACCAGCCGGCGGCCCGGTTCGAAGGACAGTTCGCAGCCCAGACCTTCGGTCTCGCGCGCCACGACCGCCATGAAGTCGGCGATCGAGGGCGGCTTCTCGTCCGCGTAAACAATCCCCAGGCCGCCGCCGATATCGAAGCGGTCGATCGAATGGCCATCCTGGCGGAGCTGCCCGATCAGCTCGCGCACGCGCACGATCGCATCGCGATAGGGCGTGAGCGAGGTGAGCTGCGAGCCGATGTGCATCGCCACACCCACGACGTTCAGGTTGGGCAGCCGACCGGCCAGCCCGAAGGCCTCGCGCGCCAGGTCGATGTCGATGCCGAACTTGTTCTCCTTGCGGCCCGTGGTGATCTTGGCGTGCGTCTTGGCGTCGACGTCCGGGTTCACGCGGATCGTGATGTCCGCCTTGAGGCCGAGCTGTCCCGCCACGGCGTTCAAGGTCTCGAGCTCGGCCGAGCTTTCGACGTTGATCTGGCCGATGCCGGCTTCGAGCGCCGCCATCAGTTCCGACGCCTTCTTGCCGACGCCGGAATAGATGATGCGCTTGGCCGGAATGCCGGCCGCCAGCGCCCGCTTCATCTCGCCCACCGACACGATGTCGGCGCCCGCGCCCATCTCGCCGAACAGGCGGATGACGGCCTGGCTGCTGTTGGCCTTCATCGCGTAGGCGACGCTGGCGTTCATGCCCTTGATGCCGTCGGCGAATTCCTTCCAGCCGGCGCGCAGCGCAGCGGCCGAATAGCAGTAGAACGGCGTGCCGACCTGGGCGGCGATGGCGGCCAGCGCCACGCCCTCGGCGTGCATGGCGCCGTCCTTGTAGCTGAAGAAGCTCATCGTCAGCGGCCCCCGGTCTTGCCGAGGAAGCGGCGACGCGCGTCGGCGACGGCGCGCACGACGTTCGCGGGCGCGGTGCCGCCCAGGCTCTTGCGGGCGTTGACCGAAGCCTCGACCGTCAGCACGCGATAGACGCTGCGATCGATCTTCGGCTCGACCGCCTGCATCTCCTCGAGCGACAGCTTGTCGAGGTCGATGCCCTTGTCGGCGGCGATCCCGACGAGCCGGCCGGTCACGTGATGGGCCTGGCGGAACGGCAGGCCGACCTTGCGGACCAGCCAGTCGGCGAGATCGGTCGCCACGGAATAGTCGGCCGAGGCGACCGCGCGCATGCGCTCAGGGTTCGCCTTGAGGTCGCGGATCATGCCGGTCATCGCCGCGATGCCCAGCTCCAGCGAGTCGGCGGCGTCGAACAG
>JAKFVZ010000760.1 GCA_021732965.1 Reyranella sp. | reverse complement strand
CGCCCCCAGGGTCACACCCGCCGCCAGGTCGCGCGGCATGAACGACGCCTGGTAGCCACGCGCGGCCGCAAGACCGGGCACCCAACGGGCAATCTTCATCGAACCTTCTACCCCCTGCCCTGATCCTAGGCAGAGGCGGAGCAATTGGACAGCGGGCGGTCGTTCCTCGCCGCCGCCCCTACGGCCCCGGGTCGGCCTTGATACGGTCGATCATCGCCTTGAGCCGCGCATCGGAGACGGCGGTGCCATGGAGCGGCACGAGAGCCGAGGAGAAGGCAGACAGATCGACGTCGCTCACGATCTGGACGCCCGCCGTCTCGGCGGTACGACGGGCCTCGGCCTCGTGGTCGTCCCAGAGGCGCCGGTAGTAGGCGACCGAATCCCGGGCGGCAGACCGGATGATCGACCGTTCCTCTTCCGACAACGTGTCCCAGACACGCCGGGAGAAGAGCACGACACCCGGCGAGCGGGCATGCTCCGTCTGGCTGAAGAACTTCGCCACGCGATGATGCTGCAGCGCAACGAAGGACGACCAGTTGCCATCGGCCACGTCGACGAGGCCCGCGCGCATCGACGGTTCGACGCGTATCAGCGGCAGGACGACAGGTTGCGCGCCCATCGCGCGCACCATGGGCGCCCAGTTCGAGGATTGCTGGACGCGATACTTCACGCCACGCAGGTCGGCGGGCGACCTCACCGGCCTGACACCATAAGTCGACCGGGGGCCGCCATCGTAGAAAACCAGCCCGACGACGCCAGCGCGCTCGAGCGCCGCCAGGATCTCCTGCCCGATCGGTCCGTCCAGCACGCGGCGCTCGTGCGCGGTCGATCGAAAAATATAGGGCAGCGTCAGGACGGTGGTGGCGGGCACTGCGCTGTTGAGAACGGCAAGGCTCACCCGCGCCATGTCGAGCGTACCGTTGCGCAGCTCGCCCAGCGTGTAGTTTTCGGTTTGCTGGTCGGCGGCGCCGAGAGTCGAGACGATCAGGCGCCCACCGCTGCGTTCGCGCATCAGGTCGGCCAGATGGCCCACCGCGCGTACCGTCGGATAATCGGAGGGATAGATGTCCGATGAAGTGAAATCCCGGGCATCCGCCGGACCCGCCACAGCAGCGGCAACCAGCCAGACGACGAGGTTAAAAAGGCGCATGTAGGGAACGGATCCTCCGGCTCACTGCGTCACTAAGCGAACACAGGACCCGAAGGTTGCATCAATGTGTAGGATTTCTCGCCGAGCGGGCTCCGGAGTCGCTCAAGATGCGGGCGAGGAGGAACAGGCCTCGACCCGGCGGCAGCTCTGACCGATGTCGCCGGCAGCCTCCGGGAATCCGGGAACCCGCAGGTTCAGGCAGACAAGCGCTTCCCGCTCGCCTCTCGCCATCGCCTCTCCTACCTGTTGCCACACGCCGGGCCGGCGGGCCTCCGGGCGGTGTCCCTCGTCGAGCAGGTGGTAGGAGGCCAGCGCGGCATGGGCCGCTTCGAGTTCGCGCCGCAAACGGGACAATGCCGCGGCCGCGAGTTGGCGGGCAGCCCTGCACTGCGCGAGGTCCGAGCCGCAAGCGACAGCGGTCATCTGCTCATAGGCCAGAACACGCACCTGTGCCGCCCCCACGCAGTACGCGGCGAGCACTTCATCGGCGGCAAGCGGATCGGCGGCATGGGCTCCGGACGCGCCACACAGCGCTAGGGCCAGGAGCAGGCTTCGTTTCACTCCGGAATCCTAGAGCAAGGCCGCCGCGCCGAGACGACAATCTCTGCATATCCAGGCCTGCCGATTGCACAGCAGCGTGCGGCCTCGGAGCAACCTTGCCCCCACACCTCTGTTGTACTGCCTCGATCCCCGAGGAGGACGCGATGAAGACGGTGAGCCACTCCTACGACAGCTATGCCCAGGCGCGAGCCGCCGTAACCGCCATCGAGAAGGCGGGAATCCCGTCCTCCGACGTGAGCATCGTCGCCAACAGGCACGTGACGGCACAATATGCCGAGGACGATGCCGTCTCGGACACGGCGGCGGGCGCAGGCATCGGTGGCGTGGTCGGCGGCGGGGCGGGTCTCCTGGCAGGCATTGGCCTCCTCGCCATTCCCGGCCTGGGCCCGGTGGTCGCGGCCGGCTGGCTGGCTGCGACGGCCGTGGGAGCGGCAGCCGGCGTCGCTACGGGTGGCCTGATGGGCGCCCTGATCGGATCGGGCGTGGAGGACGAGGTCGCAGCGGTCCATGCCGAGGCGGTTCGCCGCGGTGCCACGCTGGTCACCGCCCGCGTCCCCGACACGGAGGTCGGGCGCGTAGAGGGGCTGATGTCCGTTCACCGGCCGATCGACCCAACGGAACGGGCCGCGTCCTGGCGCGAGGAAGGTTGGACGACTTTCGATCCGAACGCGCCAGCCTATCGGCCGAACGAAACCGAGATCCAGCGCATGCGCCGCGAATGGCGCGACGAGGGCATGGGCAAGCAGGCGTAACGCCCGCTTGCCACGACCTCGACTGACCGGTCCGGCTAGCGGACCTCCGACATGATCTGCTTCTTGGCTTCCACGGCCAGATGCTCGGACTGCTTGCGGATCGTGTGCTCTTCCGTCGGCTTGCCGGCGGCGGCGAAGTCCTTCACCAGCTTGTCCATGACGTCGGAATCGCCCGGCTTCTCGAAATCGGCCATCACGACTTCCTTGGCATAGGCCTCGGCGTCGGCACCGGTCTTGCCCAGCAGGCCGGCGGCCCACAGGCCCAGCAGCTTGTTGCGGCGCGCGGTGACCTTAAACTTCAGGCCCTCATCGTGCTCGTACTTCGCCTCGAAGGCCTTCTCGCGATCATCGAACGTGGTCATCGGCCGCTCCGGTTGGGCATGTCTCGTTGGGCCGGTATATAGCGACGACGCCACCGTCTTTCCACCCCGCCTTCGCAGTGGCAATGTCACGCCCCGCAGGGAGGGAAACGCGCCATGTCGCTGGAAAAGCTCAAGGATTGGATCGGCCGGACGCAGTCCGTGGAGGACCTAGCGGCCCCGTTCCCCGTTCGCGCGCTGTCCGCGACCTTCGACGAGAAGGACCCCGACCCGAAGAACGGCGATCCGCTGCCGCCGCTCTGGCACTGGCTCTATTTCCTCGAGATCGCCCCGCAGTCCAAGATCGGGCCCGATGGCCATGCCGAGCGAGGCGACTTCCTGCCGCCCGTTCCGCTTCCCCGCCGCATGTGGGCCGGCTCCCGCTTCGCCTTCGATGGTGAGCCGATCCGGGTCGGCGAAACCATCGAGCGCCTCTCGGAGATCAAGTCGGTCGAGCCCAAGACCGGCTCCACCGGCTCGATGGTGTTCGTGACCGTCCAGCACACGGTTTCAGGGCCGCGCGGCGTCTCATTCGTCGAGCAGCACGACATCGTCTATCGCGAGGCCGCCAAGCCCGGCGAGGTGCCGAAGCCGCCGAAGGCCGCCCCCACGGATGCGACCTGGACACGCCATGTCCTGGCCGATCCGGTGCTGCTATTCCGCTTCTCCGCCCTCACCTTCAATGGCCATCGCATCCACTACGACCAGCCCTATGTGACAGGCGTCGAGGGTTACCCCGGCCTGATCGTGCACGGGCCGCTGATGGGAATGCTGCAGATCGAACTGGCGCGACGCTCCAACCCCGATAAGGTGGTCCGGCATTTCGAGTTTCGCGCCCTGTCGCCGCTGTTCGGCGGCGCGACGCTCGGCGTTCACGGCCGCCGCGAACCGGACGGCTCGGTCACCACCTGGATCGCCGGCCCCGATGGCGGTCTGGCACAACAGGGCAAGGCCACGTTCCGATGAGACACCTCCACCATGCCGGCTGCGGCTGCCTCGCCGCTCTCTCCCGTCGCAAAGTCCTGGGCCTTGGCCTCGGTGCCGCGGCCATCGCCGCCACCGTTTCGGCAACGGGCCCGGCGCTGGCGCTCGACGAAGGCTACGAGGCAATGCTGATGAAGTGCATCGATCCGCGCTTCACCACGGACACCTGGAAGTACATGAGTTCGCGCGGCTGGCAGAATAAATACAGCCAGTTCAACATCGCCGGCGGCCCGGTCGCGGCGGTGGCGCCGATCTTCCAGGAATGGCGCGCCGCCTGGGAATCCAACCTCGACATTTCGTGCCAGCTGCACAACGTGAAGCGCCTGATCGGCATGGCGCATCGCGACTGCGGCGCGGCGGCGCTGGCCTATGGCGACCGCCTCAAGACCGACAAGGCTTTCGAGACCGAGAAGCTCAGCGAGGCGCTCCGCGCCTTCCGCGCCCAGGCGCTGAAGCGCCAGCCGCAGCTAATCGTCGAGCTCGGAATCATGGACCTGAACGGCAACGTCGAAGCCGTGTCCGCTTAAGGCATCCGCGGACCCGTCTTCGTGCCCGAACAGAGCCTTCCCTTCGCCACCGAAAGCGCCACCTCCAGGGACAT
>JAKFVZ010000543.1 GCA_021732965.1 Reyranella sp. | reverse complement strand
CAACCTGTTCGACGGTGAGGACGGCGACGGCGTCAGCGTCTCTGGTCGAGCGGCCTCCAGCCAATCGGCGAGTGAACTCCCCCGATGCCGTGTCCGTCCGACGCCGGGACAAAAAGCGTCATGCGTTAGAAGGCCGTGACGCCGGAGAGAATGGCGCCGACAACGGCGAATGCCGTCTGCCACCCGCCGGTGGACATGCCGATGCCGGCCAGCGCAAACGACACCTGATAGCCGGCGACGGTCGCCGGCACGGCGTAGAGCAGACCGATGATGACGCGGAACAGCGGCGTACGGGTGCTGACGAAGCCAATCTGCCCGAGCGCAAGGGTCGCACCGCCGGCAAGAAACCCGACAATGAGCGCTCCCACGGCTCCTCCTCCGCTGTCAAAGGCAGCGAGGCCCGCCGTCAGTCCGGCAAGGAAGGGAAGCGCATAGATGGCGAGCGTGAACAGGAGCCAGCAGAGGAAGCCGAGGCCGAAAACGCCGAGAACGATGGCAAGCATGGTGGATCTCCGTGACAAGAGTCGAACGGCTGCGCTTTCCACCACCACCTAGCGCGATCTCGGAACTGTCGATTGTGAAGTTGGCCAAAAGGCGGCGCTTATGCGCGGCCCGAACCGAAGCGCCAGACCGGGATGCCGAGCTTGCGGGCCTTGTCGGCGAGGTTCTCCTGGATGCCCGAACCCGGGAAGACGATGACGCCGATCGGGAGGACTTAGAGGATCTGGTAGTTGCGCTTGAACGGCGCGGCCTTGGCGTGACGGGTCCAGTCCGGCTTGAACGGAATGTGCGTCACCTTGCGCGTGTCGGCCCAGCGGGCAGCGATACGCTCGGCGCCGGTCGGCGAGCCGCCGTGCAGCAGCACGATGTCGGGATGCTTGGCGCGTACCTTATCGAGCGTCGCCCAGATGAGCTGGTGGTCGTTGAAGTCGGCACCACCGGTGAAGGCGATCTTCGGTCCGCCCGGCACCAGCAGCTCGGTCTCTGCCAGGCGCCGTGCGGCCAGGAACTCGCGGCTGTCGATCATGGCGGCGGTAAGAGCACGGTGATTGACCATCGAGCCGGTGCGCGGTCGCCAGGTGGAGCCGGTTTGGACCTCGAAGAGATCCGCAGCCTGGTCGCGGAATACCTCCAGCGCATTGCGGCGTTCGATCAGGGTCAGTCCCTCGGCGACGAGACGCTCGAGCTCGACCGAGCGGACTTCCGAGCCGTTCTGCTCCTTCTGGCTGCGACGCTGCGCCTGCTCGTTGCCGTCGAGTTCGCGCTCGATCCGATCGACAGCGCGATGGAACAGGTTGACGGTCGACCACAGCAGCCCCTCGAGGTCAGGCTCGAGGCGGGTATCGGTGAGCGTCGAGACGAACGCGTCGAAGATGTCGGCGACGGCGCCGCCGATGGTGTTGGCTTCCGGCAAGGGTCGCGGGTCGGGCTCGTCGTGAAAGGGACGGTGGCCATAAAGCTGCAGCTCTGTGAGGACATGACCGGTCGGGGATGACGTGTGCACGGGCTCGAAGTAGGAATCGCGGTCGGTTGCCATGATGATGTCCTTTGTCGGATCGGCCGCGTCCATCGCGGCCTTCGTGGGCGTCGACAGACGGCGGGCGGAACGGTCCCGCACCGCGCTTGCGGCCGGAGCGCAGCGGAGGACGGCGGACCGAGGCTTTCTTGCCTCGCGAGGAATGACGGCGCAGCCGGCAGGGGAAGAAAGCCGCAGGACCGCCGTTGCGGGACCGGCCGGGCTGCCGTCCGATCGCCCCTCTAGAAGGCCGGGGCGCGCTCCCGTCCGGTCCGAAGGGCAGCAAAGCGATCGAACACGAAGCGATTCACCGTGCCTGTGCTCATCCCGTCCCGGCTAAGGCCAAGAAGCGCTCCACGTCCTGCGGGACGAGTTGCTGGCATAGCGATACCCGGAGCCATTCATTTCCCAGGCGGCGGAGATCCTCGTTGAAGTCCTCGAAGCAGGGCGACAGCACGCACGGCTCGATCCCGGCGGCCTTGGCGCGGGTGCACAGGCTGGCCATCGCAACATCACCGGCCCGGTCGGCATCGCGAGCGACATAGAGACGGCGCAGTGTCGGTGGAAGCAGCAGCGCGGAGAGGTGGTTGGCTGAGAGCGCGGCCACCATCGGCAGAGTCGGCATGATGACCCGCAGCGACAGAATGGTTTCGATGCCTTCCCCAGCGGCCATGACGTCGCCGGCTACGCCGAAGCGAACACCGTGTCCGAGAAGATGGCCCATGGCCCGTCGCGGTGAAGCGATCGGCGCCTTGTCGTGACCTGACGGATCGAGCCAGGTGCGGTGCGCTCCGGTGATCTTGCCGCCAAGATCGGTGACGGCAGCGATCAGTGCCGGCCAAGTCTCGGCCGGACTGTGCTCGTCGGGGCGATAGTAGCAGCGCGGATGGAAACGCAGCGGGTCACCGCTAGACACAGTCACGATACCTCGGCTGCGCAGATAGGTTTGCGCCAAGGTGCCCACGATCGGTCGGGACATGGCATAGAGACGCCTCGCGGATTCAGGCGAGCCGCCTGACGCAGGAAGACGATCCCGCCGTGGAGCGAGCTGGTCTGGCGGCAAGGCAAGGAACGCCTGTGCCTCGTCCAAGGTGTCGCGCAGGCGATCGAGACCGCGATTGAGGGCGATGAGGTCTAAAAGATCGCCATGCTCACCGGTGGCGGCATCGGTCCACTTGCCGGCGGCGCCCTTGCCATGGTCCGGCCCGCTCAAGCGAACGAACAGGCTGCGGCCCCGCGTATTGGCGACATCACCGACCAGCCAGTAGCGGCCCTCGCGATGGCCGTTCGAGAGATAGTGACGGCACACCGCCTCGACGTTGCGCGCGAGGAGGCGGGCTAGGTCGGCGGCGGGCGACGACACGATGGTGCTCTCACGCTGCCACCCGATCGGCGATGCGCACGATCGGGTGGCGTTCCATCAACCCGGAGAGAATCTTGGGTCCGCTAGCGCCAGTCGGCACGAACAGGCGCAGCTTCCAGGCGATGATCTCGGAGATCAGGCCCATCGCCTTCAGCCGATCGACCATGCCGTCGGTGAAGCCGACGAGTTCCACGCGATGCAGACTCATCACTCTGGCGCGTCGGAGGCTAAGCCCATCCTGCAGCTCAAGGATGGTGCGACCGTCGAGCACCCCGGTCCAAGCCTCCGACGGCGCGATGTTCACGCTATCGGTGCTGACGGCCTGTGCCATCCAGGCAGGCGAGACCAAGCGGCCGATGAGGCGCTCGCCGGCATCGGTCTGCAGGCGATAGACCCGCATGGACTCGTCCGGCAGGCGCTTCCAGATCGGAAGCAGCAGCCCGGTAACGATGTGAAGGTCGCTCTCCGTGAACGCGGGAACCTCGGCAAGCTCCCGCTCCCAGGCCTCGGTGAAGGCGACGCGATCGGCCGGTTCCCAGTGCGTCTGGTCCAGCGCCGCCAAGGACATCGCCGTGCGCTCCATCGGGCGCAGAAGACGGACACGGCGCTCGACCTCGCCGTCGTCCAGCATGACGCTGGGAGCCGGGACCTGAACTGCCGCGCGCCCCGACTGGTCGTTGACCAGCAGGACCGCCCGCGGATCGTCGGCTCGCTCCAGAGCCTCGACCAAGGTGAATGGCCGATTGCGTTCGCGGCGGCGAATGGTGAACACCTGCGTCTCCGCGCCGGTCTGCGGATGGAGGTAGAGCGCGCGGCGATCGGTAACGATCAGGCTCTCGGCAGTCAGCGTTTCGACGCCGACGTCATAGGTCCCGGAAGCCTGCGCCCCTTCGATCTTCGCTCGCAGCAGATCCTCGAACACGCCGAATAGTGTGTTCTGCAAGCCGATGGTCAGCGCCAGCAGTCGGTTGAGGAAGGTCGTGATCGGCGGCAGCTCCTCGCGCAGGCTGCCATCCTGATCGGTCAGGTGCAGTCCTGTCGCCGCCTGGAAAACCTCCAGCGAGCAGCCCTCGACCTTGCCGGCGAACAGCAGGAGATAGAGCTGGCGCAAGGCAGCCCGACCATAGGGCGATTCGAGATTGTCGTCGGCGCGGAACAGGCCCTGCCCGCCCGTCTGGCGCTGGCCCTTGGTGATGGCGCCCAGCGTGTCGAGGCGACGGGCGATGGTCGACAGGAAGCGCTTCTCGGCCTTCACGTCGGTGGCGATGGGCCGGAACAGCGGCGGCTGCGCCTGGTTGGTGCGGTTGCTGCGGCCCAGCCCCTGGATGGCCGTGTCGGCCTTCCAGCCTGCCTCCAGCAGGTAGTGCACGCGTAGCCGCCGGTTCCGGGCTGAAAGGTCGGCATGGTAGGAACGGCCGGTACCGCCGGCATCGCTTAACACCAGGATGCGCTTGTCGTCGTCCATGAAGGCCTGCGCTTCGGCGAGGTTGGTAGACCCTGGACGGTTCTCGACGCAGAGCCGGTCGCCCTTGGCG
>JAKFVZ010000329.1 GCA_021732965.1 Reyranella sp. | reverse complement strand
GATCGATGCCGACCAGCCGACCGATTCCATCGTCACGCAGATGCTGGCGGCGCCCTATACGCGCATCCCGATCTATCGCGGGGAGGCCGACAACGTGGTGGGCGTCGTCCACGCCAAGGACCTGTTCCGCGCCGTGAAGGCCGCCGGCGATCCCGCCGCGGTGAAGATCGATGCGATCATGACCGCTCCCTGGTTCATTCCCGAATCGACGGTCCTGTTCGATCAGCTCGAGGCGTTCCGTGCCCGCCATGAGCATTTCGCGATCGTGGTCGACGAGTACGGTGCGCTGCGCGGCATCGTGACCCTCGAGGACATCATCGAGGAGATCGTCGGCGACATCGAGGACGAGCACGACGCCATCCGCCGCGGCGTCGCGCGGCGCGACGACGGCAGCATGGTCTGCCAGGGCGACGTGCCGATCCGCGACCTCAACCGCGAATTCGGCTGGGGCCTCCCCGAGGGCGTCGCCACGACCATCGCCGGACTGGTGCTGCACGAGGCACGCCGCATCCCGGAAGTGGGCCAAGTTTATGCATTTTACGGCTTCCGCTTCGAGATTTTGAAGCGCGAGGGCACGCGCATCGCCGAGTTGCGGATCGTGCCGCCCGCCGCCATACAGGCGGGCAACTGACCTCCACCTGACATTACGGGGAACCACCATGCCGCTTTCGCCACCGATCGGGCGACAGCACCTTCACACTCGCCGCGTCGTCTGCCAGGGCTTCTTTCGCGACGACGGGCTGTGGGACATCGAAGGCCGCATCACCGACGAGAAGACCTACGAGCATGCAAACGAATGGCGCGGGCCGCTGAAGCCCGGCGATTTCGTGCATGACATGTCGATCCGGCTGACGATCGACCACACCTTCACGATCGTCGACGCCGAGGCGGTGACCGACAAGTCGCCGTACAGCATGTGCGGCGACATCGCGCCGGCCTTCAGGAAGCTGATCGGCCTGCGCATCGGCGGCGGCTTCCACCGCGCGGTGCGCGAGCGGCTGGGCGGCGTGCATGGCTGCACCCACATTGTCGAACTGCTGGGGCCCGTGGCGACCACCGCCTTCCAGACCGTGTCGTCGAAAAAGGCGCAAGATCTCAACCGAGCCCACCGCGAGAGGGCCGGAACCTTGCCGCCCAAGGATCCCAACGCCGCGCCCAAGCCGCGCCGCAAGCCCTACATGCTCGACACCTGCCACACCTGGGCTTCAAACAGCGAAGTCACCAGGCGATGGGTCCCGCATTTCTACACCGGCCCCGACGCCGAAGCCGTCCGCGCCGCCGTCGAGGGCAAGGACGTGGAGATGGAAGGTTGACGCTGCCGTGGAGAAGCGTCCTGCGTCGCCCCCTCACCTAGCCTCTCCCCCTATCGGGGGCGAGGGACATGAACGAGAATCTCATATTCCTCTCCCCCACTCGGGGGAGAGGCTAGGTGAGGGGGTTGCGCACTGCGCCTAAGACCGCTTCGCGTCTTCCGCCGGCGTCAGGGTCTCCATGGCCAGGGCGTGCAGGCCGGCATCCAGCTCTTCCTTGAGGGCGGCATAGACCAGGCGCTGGCGTGCGACGCGGGTCTTGCCCTCGAAGGCCTGCGAGACGATCTCGACCCTGAAATGCGTCTCGCCGCCCTCGCGCCAACCGGCATGGCCGTGATGCTTGGAGGACTCGTCTTCGATGGCAAGGCGCACCGGCGCGAAAGTTGCGCGGAGCTTCTCGTCGATCGCCGTCGCCACCTTGCCCATGACTGCCACCCTCTTCTGCCGGCCTCTCTTGCCGGGTCACATCCTTGAACACATATTAGCCCGATGGCCCGACGACGAGCGAACCCACTGGCGGCAATGGACGGTGCGAAGCCGCACCAGCGCGTCTGCGAGGCCCCGGGCTGCCGCCTGCAGGGTGAATATCGTGCGCCGCGCGCGCGCGACAAGCTCGATGAGTACCGCTGGTTCTGCCTCGAGCACGTCCGCGACTACAACAAGAAGTGGGATTACTTCGCCGGTCTCGACACCGACCAGATCGAGGCCCACATCCGCGCCGACACGACCTGGCGACGGCCCGTCTGGCCGCTGGGTGCCCGCCGCAACGGCAATCCCTATGCCCATATCAAGGACCCGTTCGGCCTGGCCGACGATGCCGGCCTCGGGGAAAAGCCTCCGCCCAAGTACGATGGCAGCGAGCAACTGACCCCGGCCGAGCGCAATGCGCTGGATGTCCTCGAACTTTCATGGCCGCTGACACGGAAAGTCGTGAAATCCCGCTACAAGGAGCTGGTGAAGCTCCACCACCCCGACGCAAACGGCGGGGCACGCGAGGCCGAGGAAAAACTTAAGGAAATCAACGCCGCCTATTCCACTCTGCGGGCCTCCGAGCACCTTCCGGCCGACTGATTAGCCCTGCTTGGGGCTGTCCGTGCATTTGGCCGCTTGCAGCGCACAATCCTGCCTGCGACTATCGTTCCGCCCGCAATTGGCGGGCATTGTTTTGTAGGAATTCGTGTGATGGCCTCTACGACGACCGCGGCCCGCCAGAATGTTTCGGGCATGCCGGATATCAAGGTTTCTGCGCGCCAGGTTTTCGGAATCGACACCGACATGGAAGTCCCGGCTTTCAGCGCTCCGACCGAGCATGTCCCCGAGGTGGATGACGCCTACCTGTTCGATGGCGACACGACGATGGCGATCCTTGCCGGCTTTGCGCACAACCGGCGTGTCATGGTCCAGGGCTATCACGGCACCGGCAAGTCGACCCACATCGAGCAGGTCGCGGCTCGCCTCAACTGGCCCTGCCTGCGCGTCAACCTTGACAGCCACATCTCGCGTATCGACCTGATCGGCAAGGATGCGATCGTGCTGCGCGACGGCAAGCAGGTCACCGAGTTCCGCGAAGGCATCCTGCCGTGGGCGCTGCAGAACCCGACGGCCCTGGTGTTCGACGAATACGACGCCGGCCGTGCCGACGTGATGTTCGTGATCCAGCGCGTCCTCGAGGTCGACGGCAAGCTGACCCTGCTCGACCAGAACAAGGTCATCCATCCGCATCCGGCGTTCCGCCTGTTCTCGACCGCCAACACGGTCGGCCTCGGCGACACGACGGGCCTCTATCACGGCACGCAGCAGATCAACCAGGGCCAGATGGACCGCTGGTCGATCGTAACGACGCTGAACTACCTGCCGCACGAACAGGAAGTGAACATCGTCGCCGCCAAGACGCCGCACTACAACAGCGACGAGGGCCGCAAGACCATCGCCGCCATGGTGGCCCTGGCCGATCTCACCCGCGCGGGCTTCATCGCCGGCGACATCTCGACCGTCATGTCACCGCGTACGGTGATCACCTGGGCCGAGAATGCGCGCATCTTCGGGGGTGACGTGGGCTTTGCCTTCCGTCTCACCTTCCTGAACAAGTGCGACGAGGTCGAGCGCAGCACGCTCGCCGAATACTATCAGCGCTGCTTCGGCAAGGAATTGCCGGCGTCCAGCGGCAAGGGCGGCAAGACGCACTAAGCAGCAGGTAGCGAGAGCCGTATGGCCAAGGACTCCACTCCCCTCGAGGAGTTTCGCCGCGTCACCGCCACCACGATGCGGGCGGTGTCGCGCAAGGAAGTGAACGTCGCCTTCGTGCCCGACGGCGGTTCGCTGCTGGGCCAGGAAGCCCGCATCACCGTGCCGGCGCGCGATCTGCCGGTCGAGGATGTGAGCCGCGTCCGCGGCGAAGCCGACTCGATGGCGCTGAAGCTGCGCCACCACGACCGCAAGACCCATCTGCGCCGGGTCCCGCGCGGCGAAGCGGCGCGCGCGATCTTCGAGGCGGTGGAACAGGTCCGCGTCGAGGCGCTGGGCGCGAAGAAGATGATCGGCGTCGCCGACAATCTCTCCGCCTTGTGGCGGCAGCGCTCCGACCAGCGCGGCCATGCCCGCATCAAGACCAAGGAAGACGCGCCGATCGCCGACGTGGTCGGCCTGATCGCACGCGAGCAACTGCTGGGCGCCGCGCCCCCGGACTCGGCCAAGGCGATGGTCGACCTGTGGCGCTCCGACATCGAGAGCGCCGCCGGCCGCGACTTCCAGAAGCTGCGCGATGCGCTGACCAATCAGGAAGCCTTCGCCCGCGCCGCCCGCCAGCTCATTCGCGACCTCAAGCTCGGCGACGAATCGGCCGACCTGCAGGACGACGACAACGAGGATTCGCAGGACCAGGAGAACGCCGACGGTCAGTCGAACGAGACGGGCGACGACCAGAGCGATTCCAGCGAGACCCAGGGCTACGGCGCCCAGGGCGAGGAAACCGAGGACGCTTCCGAGCAGGAAGACGCCTCGGAGACTGCTGCCGACCAGGCCCAGACCGAGATGCAGATGGGCTCGGGCTACGAAGAGGAGCCGGGCCGCGCCGAGCGGCCGTGGCTGCCGCCGGGCGCCCTGTCC
>JAKFVZ010000715.1 GCA_021732965.1 Reyranella sp. | reverse complement strand
CCCCACGCTTACGCGTGGGTCCCCTCCCTCTCCCCCCGCGTATGGCGCGGGCGGAGAGGGCGATTTTGGACGACAGTAGTCATGGCCAGTCTCGAACAAACGTTGCGTCGTACTCTCAAAGGCGAGGTCCTGTTCGACAGGGCTTCGCGCGGGCGCTACTCGACCGATGCGTCGATCTACCAGGTCGAGCCGGTGGGCGTGGTCGTGCCGCGCGACGAGGCCGATCTGGCGCTGGCCGTCGACGTGGCGCGCGATGCCAAGGCCGCGATCCTGCCGCGCGGCGCGGGCACGTCGCAGTGTGGGCAAACGGTCGGCGATGCGCTGGTGATCGACTGCTCGAAGTACCTGCGCGAGATCGTGGGCTTCGACAAGAACAAGGCGCAGGTGACGGTTCAGCCGGGCGTCGTACTCGACCAGCTCAATGCCTGGCTGAAGCCGCACGGGCTCTGGTATCCGGTGGACGTCTCGACCTCGGCTCAGTGCACGCTGGGCGGCATGGCCGGCAACAATTCCTGCGGCTCGCGATCGATCCGCTACGGCAACATGGTGCACAACGTGGCGTCGATCGACGCGCTGCTGGCCAATGGGCAGCGGGCGCGTTTCGGATCCGCGCGGCCGGAGCACATGCCCGACGGCGTGCGTGCCATTGCCGACAAGGTGGCCGAGATCGCCTTCGCCGAGCGCGACGAGATCGAGCGCATGTACCCGCACGTCATGCGCCGGGTCGGCGGCTACAACCTCGACATTTTCTTCCCTCAGTCGGAACGGCCTTACACGACCGACAATTCGGTGAACCTAGCGCACCTGCTGGTCGGCAGCGAAGGCACGCTGGCAGTAACCGAGCGGCTGACGCTCAACCTCGCGCCGCTGCCGAAGCACAAGACGCTGGGCGTCGTGAACTTCGCGAGCTTCTACAAGGCGATGGACAGCGCCCAGCACATCGTGAAGCTGAAGCCCGCCGCGGTGGAGCTGGTCGACCGCACGATGATCGAGCTGGCGCGCGCCAATCCCGCCTTCCGGCCAGTGATCGAGCGTGCGTTGATCGGCAAGCCCGAGGCGATCCTGCTGGTCGAGTTCGCGGGTGAGGAGCGCGAGGCCCAGTTGCGCGATCTCGCGCGCCTCGTCGAGCTGATGGCCGATCTCGGCATGCCGGGCAGCGTCGTCGAGATGCCGGAGCCCAGGGCCCAGTCGGAACTTTGGGAAGTCCGCAAGGCCGGCCTCAACATCATGATGTCGATGAAGGGCGACGGTAAGCCCGTCTCGTTCATCGAGGATTGCGCCGTCCCGCTCGAGCATCTGGCGGACTACACGCAGCGCCTGACCGACGTATTCGGGAAGCATGGCACGCGCGGCACCTGGTACGCCCACGCCTCGGTCGGCACGCTGCATGTGCGGCCGATCCTCGACATGCGCCGCGAGGGCGCCGAGAAGATGCGGGCGATCGCCGAGGAAGCCTCGGCGCTGGTGCGCGAATACAAGGGTGCCTTCTCGGGCGAGCATGGCGACGGGCTGGTGCGCTCCGAGTGGGTGGCCTGGCAGTTCGGGCCGCGCCTCACCAGGGCGTTCGAGACGGTCAAGGACCTTTTCGATCCGGACAACATCCTGAATCCGGGCAAGATCGTCCGTCCCAGCCGCATGGACGACCGCTCGCTGTTCCGCTTCAAGCCGGGATACGAATCGATCAAGTACGAGCCGGCGCTCGATTGGTCGGCGTGGAACGTCCAGACCGATCCGGTCACCGAGATCTCGACCCCGCCCGGCACCGGCGGCGACCTGGCCGGCGGCTTCGCGAAGGCCGCCGAGATGTGCAACAACAACGGGCATTGCCGGAAGTTCGACGCCGGCACGATGTGTCCGTCCTTCCGCGTGACGCGCGACGAGAAGCATCTGACGCGCGGCCGCGCCAACACGCTTCGCCTGGCCTTGTCCGGCCAGCTCGGATCGGAGGGGCTGCGCTCGGACGCGGTCGCGGCGGCGATGGATTTGTGCGTGAGCTGCAAGGGCTGCAAGCGCGACTGCCCGACCGGCGTCGACATGGCGCGCATGAAGATCGAGGTGAAGTCGGCGCGTCGCATGGCCAAGGGCCTGAGCTGGCGGGACCGGTTGATCGGCAGCACGCCGTCGATGGCGCCGTGGGCGCGCCGTATGCCGTGGCTGTTCAACGCCGCCTGGTTCGTCCAGTCCTATCTGGGATTCGCCAAGCAGCGCCGGCTGCCGCAGTGGCGCGGCGACACCTTCCTGTCGACCACGGACGTGGACGACAGCGATGCAACGGTGGTGATCTTCGCCGACACGTTCTCGAATAATTTCGAACCCGAGATCCTGCATGCCGCCCGCCGGGTATTGACCGCCGCGGGGCATCGCGTCGCCGTCGCCTGGCCCACGCTCGGCGCGCCGGCCCTGTGCTGCGGCCGTACCTACCTGGCGACTGGCCAGGTCGAGCGGGCGAGGGGAGAGGCGCTGCGCACGCTGAACGCGCTCCTGCCGTTCGCGCAGAAGGGCGTGTCGATCATCGGTCTCGAACCGTCCTGTCTGTTCACCCTGCGGGACGAGTTCCTGGCCTTGGGGCTTGGCGAGGATGCCGAACTGGTCGCCGCTCACGCTATGCTGTTCGAGGAATTCCTCGCGCGCGAAAAGAAAAGCGGACGGCTCGAACTGGCGCTCCAGCCGCTCGCCGGGAACAAGGCCCTGCTTCACGGCCACTGCCACCAGAAGGCGTTCGGCGCCATGAGCGCCGTGCAGGAAGTGCTGTCGCTCGTCCCCGATCTCGCCGTGACGCCCATCGAATCGAGCTGCTGCGGCATGGCCGGCAGCTTCGGTTACGAGGCCGAACACTACGAAACTTCCATCGCCATGGCCGAGCTGTCGCTGCTGCCGGCGGTCCGCAAGGCCGACGCCGATACCATCGTCGTGGCCGACGGCACGTCGTGTCGCCACCAGATCGCCGACGGGTCCGACCGTCAGGCGATACACGTCGCGCAGGTACTCGAACGGGCGCTGGCCTGATTGCAGCGGCGGCGGCCCTGTGGCACGGTCCGCGGCTTATGAGAAACCCAAGAAATCCCTATTCCAGCGCCGAAATCGACCGTGCCAGCCATGAGCGCGAGGACGATGAACGGATGATCGAACTGGCCTCCTCGGGGGCCGCACGCTTCGTGCCGATCGACACCGAGAAGAACCTGGTGAAGACCGGCGGCAATCCGGAAGCCGTCTTCCTCCAAGGCATGATGGGCCGCGCCGTGGCCAATTCGAGCGACGTCCAGATCTTCCTGGGCTACGTCGAGGGCACGCCCTACTTCGCGGTCGACGTGACCGGCAAGGACACGCCGCTGAAGGACCTGGGCGAGTTCGTCGACCTGCGCCAGGTCGGGCCGCTGCTCTTCGCGCGCGAGGGCTCGATCCTCGCTTACGCCCGCGGCATGACCTACTGGCATCGCCGCCACCGCTATTGCGGCGTCTGCGGAGCCACCACCAAGGTGACGCGCGGCGGCCACGTGCGCATGTGCACCAACGAGAACTGCAAGACCGAGACCTTCCCGCGCACCGATCCCGCGGTGATCATGCTGGTCCATCACGGCGACAAGTGCCTGCTGGGCCGCGGCAAGCATTTTCCGCGCGGCATGCACTCGACCCTGGCGGGCTTCGTGGAGCCCGGAGAGAGCTTCGAGGATGCGGTCGCGCGCGAGGTCTACGAGGAAGTGAAGGTCAAGGTGAAGGACGTGATCTATCGCTCGTCCCAGCCCTGGCCGTTCCCGGCCTCGGTGATGATCGGCTTCCATGCCGAGGCCGAGTCGATGGACTTCAGCGTCAACGAATCCGAACTGGAAAGCGCGCGCTGGATGAGCCGCGAGGAATTGCGCACCGAGAACCTTCCGAAGGACGGTTCCTTCTTCATGCCGCGCCGCGATTCGATTGCCCGCCGCCTGATCGAGGAATGGCTGGGCCACGAGGCCGGACCTTCGATCAACGGCTGATTTACTCGAGGAAGCCCATGACCGCCCAACTCTTCACACCCGTCGAGCTCGGCGGCGTAACGCTGCCCAACCGAATCATCGTCTCGCCGATGTGCCAGTATTCGGCCGTCGATGGCAGCGCCCAGCCCTGGCACCAGGTGCATTACGGCATGCTCGCGATGTCCGGTGCTGGTCTGCTTTGCCTCGAAGCGACGCATGTCGAGCGCGAGGGCCGCATCACGCAGGGCTGTCTCGGCCTTTACAGCGACGAGAACGAGGCGGCGCTGAAGCCGGTCATCGACTGGGTGCGCGGCTGGATGCCGGGCGTGAAGCTCGGCGTGCAGCTCGCCCATGCCGGCCGCAAGGCCTCCGCCCAGCGCCCGTGGAAAGGCGGCGGTCCGCTGACCCAGGCCGACGCGCCGGATCTGCCGTGGACGACCTATGGCCCCTCGGCACTGGCCTAC
>JAKFVZ010000746.1 GCA_021732965.1 Reyranella sp. | reverse complement strand
TGGCCGACTGCCGGCAATACGTCGCCTCGGGACAGTTGCGCGCGCTGGCCGTCAGCTACACCGAGCGGATGCCGGAGTTCCCCGACGTCCCGACCTTCGCGGAAGTCGGCTATCCCAACGTCCGCGCGAGCAACGATTTCGGCATCTCGATCCGCGCCGACACCCCGGCCCCGATCAAGGCGCGGCTTGAGGAAGCCTACCGGTCGGCGGTGCGCCGGCCGGAGATCGTGCAGCGGCTGAAGGATTTCGGCCTGATCGTCGTGGCCACGTCTTCGGCCGACTTCACCCGCGTCCTCGCCGAAGACGCCGCGCGTTACAGCGAAGTCATCCGGGCGGCGAACATCAAGCTGGAGTAATCACGCCAACGATGAAGCCATTGCGGCCGCAGCGAGCCCGCTCCCACCCATGAGGCGAGCGGTCCCTGACGCTAACCTCCAGGCGGCGGCGGAACATAAGGAGCCAAAAGGTTCGAGGGATTGATGCATCCGCCCACTGCGACATGTCTCCCGAAACTTCCGCAGAAGGACTTCTGGGAAAGTGCTTCCAGGGCGAGAGAAGACAGCGCCGGCGGATCGTCCTCGCGATGGCGACGGATCAGCGGCTTGTCGGATCCGAAATAGAACCGGACACCCGCGGTGGCCCGGTAGACGCCGAAGTCGCCCGCGATGCCGCTGACATAGAAGGAGATGTTCCGGCCCGCCAGCAGATCGGGTTGGTACTCGATGCGCGCCTGGCCGACCGCAAGGCCCGCAAGCTGGCCGCCCTCGATCGACAGGGCGAGGTCGGGCACGGGATAGAGCGTGAGGGTGCCCAGGTAGAAGCCGCCGTTCAGGCCGCCGAAGGCGCTCGTGCTGCTCACGTAGCCGGCGCGCAGGCCGACGGTGAACAGGCCGGCGTAGAGATCGGCCTCACCGCCATAGAGGCCGCTCAGCGTCCCGGCGCCGCCGCCGAAGCCGGCGATGGGACCAACGAGCCCGATGGCCGGATCGCGCCAGAAGAGATGGGCGCCGCCACTGCCGAAGAACGAATTGAATGCGGTCGACGCGGCGCCGTCGACCTGCAGGCCGAAGCTGTGGCCGAGCGGGACGGTGATCGAACCCTGCGTGACCGCGGTGGCGGATTGCTGGGCGCTGGTGCCGATTGTGCCGCCTTCGACCGAGACCTTGCCATTGAGGCCGGATACCGCGGCTGCCGTCGTCTGCGCTTGTATTTGTGATTGTGATTGTGTCTGTGCCCGCACTGCGGGCGCCGCCAGGAGCAGCGCAAAAGCGGCAAGGGTCGCCACCATCGCACCCTTGGCGCGCGGCAGTCTCTTCTCGATCCCGATATGAGCCTCCTTCGCCGCCCACCACGCTAGGCTGCGACCCCGGGACGGGCAAGCACGGAGGAAGAGGAAAGACAGAAAGCCCGCCGCGGTTTTTACCGGGCGGGCTTTCCGTTTTCAGGTCACGCGGCTCAGGCGCGGACGTCGAAGCGGTCGAGGTTCATGACCTTGGTCCAGGCGGCGACGAAGTCCTTCACGAACTTCGCCTTCGAGTCGGACTGGGCGTAGACCTCGGCCAGCGCGCGGAGCTGGCTGTGCGAGCCGAAGATCAGGTCGACGCGCGTGCCGGTCCACTTCACGGCGCCGCTCTTGCGGTCGCGGCCCTCGTAGATGCCTTCCTCGGCCGCCGGCTTCCACTCGGTCGCCATGTCGAGCAGGTTCACGAAGAAGTCGGTGCCGAGCGTCTCGGTCTTCGCGGTGAAGACGCCGTGCTTCGACTTCGCCGTATTGGCGCCCAGCACGCGCAGGCCGCCGACCAGCACCGTCATCTCCGGTGCCGTCAGGGTGAGACGCTGGGCAAGATCGACCAAGCGCGCTTCCACCGACTGCTGGGTCTTCTTGCCGACAAAGTTGCGGAAGCCGTCGGCGGTCGGCTCCAGCGGCTCGAACGAATGGACGTCGGTCTGTTCCTGGGTCGCGTCCATGCGGCCCGGTGTGAAGGGCACCTTCACGTCATGCCCACCGGCTTTCGCCGCCTTTTCGATCGCCGCGCTTCCGCCCAGCACGATCAGGTCGGCCAGCGAGACCTTCTTGCCCGAGGCATTGAACTCCTTCTGCACCGCTTCGAGCTTCTGCAGGACCGCCGCCAGCTCGGCCGGCTGGTTGACCGGCCAGTCCTTCTGCGGCGCGAGGCGGATGCGGGCACCGTTGGCGCCGCCGCGCTTGTCGGCGCCGCGGAACGTCGCGGCCGAGGCCCACGCGGTCGTGACGAGCTGCGACACGGTGAGGCCCGAGGCCAGGATCTTCGCCTTGAGCGCGTCGATCTCGGCATCGCCGATCGGCGGATGGTCGGCGGCGGGAATCGGGTCCTGCCAGACGAGAGGCTCCTTCGGCACCAGCGGGCCGAGATAGCGCGCGACCGGGCCCATGTCGCGGTGCGTGAGCTTGAACCAGGCGCGGGCGAAGGCATCGGCGAACTGGTCGGGGTTCTCGTGGAAGCGGCGCGAGATCTTCTCGTAGGCCGGGTCGAAGCGCAGCGCGAGATCGGTCGTCAGCATCGACGGCGCATGACGCTTCGACTTGTCGAAGGCATCCGGCACCGAGTTGGCGCCGGCGCCGTTCTTCGGCCGCCACTGGTGCGCGCCGGCCGGGCTCTTGGTCAGCTCCCAGTCGTAGCCGAACAGGTTCCAGAAGAAGTTGCTGCTCCACTTGGTCGGCGTCGAGGTCCAGGTGACTTCGAGGCCGGAGGAGATCGCGTCCTTGCCCTTGCCGGAGGCGTAGCTGCTCTTCCAGCCGAAGCCCTGCTGCTCGATCGGTGCGCCCTCCGGCTCCGGACCGACCAGGGCGGCATCGCCCGCGCCGTGCGTCTTGCCGAAAGTGTGGCCGCCGGCGATCAGCGCCACCGTCTCCTCGTCGTCCATCGCCATGCGGGCGAAGGTCTCGCGGATGTCGCGGGCCGCCGCCACCGGATCGGGATTGCCGTTGGGGCCCTCGGGATTGACGTAGATCAGGCCCATCTGCACGGCGCCCAGCGAGCCCTCCAGCTGGCGGTCGCCGCTGTAGCGCTCGTCGGCCAGCCACTTGCCCTCGGGGCCCCAGTAGATGTCCTGCTCGGGCTCCCAGGTGTCGGCGCGGCCGCCGCCGAAGCCGAATGTCTTGAAGCCCATCGACTCGAGCGCGACGTTGCCCGTCAGGATCAGCAGGTCGGCCCAGGAGATGCTGTTGCCGTACTTCTGCTTGATCGGCCACAGCAGGCGGCGCGCCTTGTCGAGGTTGACGTTGTCGGGCCACGAATTCAGGGGCGCGAAGCGCTGCTGGCCGCCGCCGGCGCCGCCTCTTCCGTCACCGACGCGATAGGTGCCGGCGCTGTGCCAGGCCATGCGGATGAAGAACGGGCCGTAATGGCCGAAGTCGGCCGGCCACCAATCCTGCGAATCCGTCATCAGGGCCTTCAGGTCCTTGATCACGGCGTCGAGGTCGAGGCTCTCGAACGCCTTGGCGTAGTCGAAGTCCTCGCCCATCGGATTGGACAGGGCGGAATGCTGGTGCAGCACCGACAGATCGAGCTGGTTGGGCCACCAGTCACCGTTTGCCGGTCCCTTGGCTCCGTTGCTGCCACCGCTGAACGGGCACTTGCTCTCGGTCGTCATCGTCCATCCCTCTCTTTTTGATCTTCCATACTTTAGAATGATTCCAGACAAGACGTCACGTTCATTTTCGAACGGAGTTACAGGCGGCGCCACCCGGCCTTGGCACGGTTCTGGCCTTCCAGCGTCCTGCAAGGACCTCCCAGGAAGGACAGGAAACGCCGTCATGATCATCCAGAAGAAGAAGGCGCTGCTGGGCGCCGTCGCCGCTTTTGCAGCATTTTCCGCCGCCCCGGCGCTGGCCCAGGGCACGCTGCGCATCGGCATGACGGCCTCGGACATTCCGCTCACCACCGGCCAGACCGACCAGGGCGGCGAGGGCATGCGGTTCATGGGCTATACGGTCTACGACGCGCTCATCAACTGGGACCTGTCGTCGGCCGACAGGGCGTCGGTGCTGGTGCCCGGCCTCGCCACTTCATGGAAGGTCGACCAGGCCGACCCGACACGCTGGGTCTTCACCCTGCGCGACGGCGTGAAATTCCATGACGGCAGCGACTTCAAGGCCGACGCCGTGGTCTGGAACCTCGAGAAACTGCTGAACGACAAGTCTCCCCAGTTCGACCCGAAGCAGGCGGCGCAGGGCCGCTCGCGCATTCCCGCCGTCGCCTCCTACAAGGCGATCGACGACAAGACCGTCGAGATCCGGACCAAGACCCCCGACGCGTTCCTGCCCTACCAGATCTCCTGGATCATGATGTCGAGCCCGGCGCAGTGGGAGAAGGTCGGCAAGGACTGGAACAAGTTCGCGCAGACGCCGTCTGGCACCGGCGCGTGGAAGGTAACGGC
>JAKFVZ010000099.1 GCA_021732965.1 Reyranella sp. | reverse complement strand
GGTATAGTCGATGTGCGCACCGGCCCCGCCCTTGGCGTAGGTCGCTGGCGTCATGCCGAGCGCCTTGTCGCTGCTCTCGTAGACGCGGCTGGGCGAGCCGTAGCCCGCGCCATAGATCGCGTAGGCCACGCTGGCGCCGCCGCGGAGCGCGCTGCGGAAGCGCTCGCGCTTGCGCGCGACCAGCCAGTCGCGCGGGGCGACGCCCAGCTCGGCCAGGAAGCGCTTGCCCAGCGCGCCGCTCGACAGGCCGACCTTGCGCGCCACCTCGGCCAGCGACGGCGGGGTGTCGGCATCGGCCGCGTCGAACAGCGCACAGGCGCGCGCCACCGGCTGGCTCAGGCCCAGGTCAGCCTGCCAATCGCGTGGCTTGCAGCGCTTGCACGCACGGAAGCCCGCCGCCTCCGCCGCCTCGGGCGAGGCGTGGAAGTCGACGTTGCGTCGCAACGGCGGACGCGCCGCGCACGACGGCAGGCAATAGACCCCGGTCGTTTTGACCGAGAACCAGAACCGGCCGTTGTAGACGCGGTCGCGCCGCTGGACGGCGTGCCAGCAGGTTTCCGGGTCGGGAAGAAAGGAAGTGGCGAGGGCCACGGCGGGGAACGAAAGAGGGTGTTGGGTCATGGCGCCATCAAAGCACCACGACCCGAACCTGCTCTATCCGGCGCCCGCCGGCAATTCCGTCCTGGCCTTACGACCAGAAGGACTTGCCGGCCTCGAACCGGGCGGTGGCCCGGTCGATGCCGATGTCCCGCAGCAGTCGCTCGTCCAGCTGGGCCAGCTGATTTCGCGAACGGGCAAGCTCGGCTCGGGTCATGACTTTCTCGATCCCGACCACGACCGTGCCCGCCAGCAGCGCGACGGCGCGGCCGAACGAGAAGGAAGGGGCGCTCGCGTGGGAAACCCGCGCGCTGGATACGATCGACATGACTTAGCTCCGCTTGAGGCGATGAGGCCGGGGATCGGCAGTTGCGCCTCGTTTCTGGCCCGTATTTGCTGTATCCTGTGGATACTTGCAAAGGATGAAAGCTCGGGGGAGGCATAGAATTTCTATGAGCGTGTTTCCAAGATGAGCCGGTCGCAACTGCCGCTCAACGCCTTGCGCGCCTTCGAGGCCGCTGCCCGTCACGCCAGTTTCACGCATGCCGCCGAGGAGCTTCACGTCACGCAGGCGGCCGTCAGCCATCAGGTGAAGGCCCTCGAGGAGAAGCTCGGTGTCGCGCTGTTCGTGCGCCGGCCGCGCGGGCTGGAAATCACCAGCGAAGGCGAGGCGCTGCTGCCCGATCTGCGCGATGCGTTCGATCGCATGACCAACGCGCTGGAGAGGGTCGGCCGCAAGGCCAACTCCGGCACGCTGAACGTCAGCCTCGTCACGACCTTCGCGCTGGGATGGCTGGTGCCGCGTTTGCATCGCTTCCAGGCCAAGCATCCCGAGATCGAGGTGCGCATGACGACGAGCCAGAAGCGCGTCGACTTCGCGCGCGAGGATGTCGACTGCGCCATCCGCTTCACCGTGCAGCCGGAGCCCGATCTGCATGCAACGAGGCTGTTCAGCGACGTGCTGACGCCGCTTTGCGGCAAGCGCTATCGCGACAAGCTGAAGACGCTCGACGACCTGAAGCGCGTGCCGTTCATCGACATGACGCACGATCCCGAATGGGCGATCTGGCTGCGCGCCGTCGGTCTCGGCGACTTCAAGCCCAAGCGCGTGCTCACCTTCGACTCGACGATGATCGCGGTGGAAGCGGCGATGGAAGGTGCGGGTGTGGCGGTGGGGCCGCCACAACTTTTCCGCGAGGAGCTGGCGGAGGGTCGCCTGTACCAGCCGTTCGAGCAGATCGTCGACAGCGGCAAGGCCTGGTGGTTCGTCTGTCCGCCGGCGTCGGTCAGCCGCCCGAAGACCAAGGCGTTCGAGGAATGGCTGATAGAGGAACTGGCGGCACCGCAGGCCCGCACGGTGCGTCCGGCGCTGGCGGCGGCGGGCCGTCGCTGAAGACGGCCTAGAGAAAATCTAATGGCAGGGAAGCGGAGGAAGCTCACTCTGGAGATAGGCTGTCCGGACGTGCCGATGGGGGAAAGTCGTTCCATGGAGCGCGCCACTCCAGTGGCGCTCAGGATCATGAGGCGCCACTGGAGTGGCGCGCTCCATTGAGACTGTCAGGCCGGCGGGTAGCGGTGCTGCCCGCCGAACGCGTCCTCGACCACCAACGCCTCGGGATCGTCCGCGAGATAAGCGGGGCCGACCGGTACCTTACCGTGGCCGCCGGGCACGTCGAGGACGTAGGTCGGCTGGGCGAGGCCCGAGAGCCGGCCGCGCAAGGCCCGCATCAGGGCCTGTCCCTGCTCGATGGACACGCGGAAATGGCCGGTGCCGCGCACCAGGTCGGGATGATGCAGGTAATAGGGCTTCACCCGGGCCGTCACCAGAGCGCGCATGAGCTGCTCTAGGGTCTCGACATCGTCGTTCACGCCCTTCAACAGGACCGTCTGGCCCATCAGCGGCAGCCCGGCATCGGCCAGCCGCGCCAGCGCGGCGCGGGTCGGGGGCGCCAGCTCGCGCGCGTGATTGCAGTGGACGGCCAGCCAGACGCCGACGCGGCCGGGCTTCAGCGCCCGCACCAGCTCCTCGGTGATCCTCTCCGGATCGACGATCGGCACGCGGCTGTGCAGGCGCACGATCGCCACATGGGGGATGGCATCCAGCGCCTTCATCAGTTCTTCGAGCCGTCGCGGCGCCAGCATCAGCGGGTCGCCGCCGGTCAGGATCACCTCCCAGATTTCCGGTCGCGCGCGGATGTAGGCCAGCGCCGCCGCCAGCTCCTCGGCCGACAGCGCCTCGCCGCCCGGCCCGACCTTCTCGCGGCGGAAGCAGAAGCGGCAATAGACCGGGCAGACATGCAATGGCTTCAGCAGCACCCGGTCGGGGTAGCGGTGGACGATGCCCTTCACCGGCGAGCGCGCCTCGTCGCCGATCGGGTCGGCGAGTTCCGCCGGGGAGATCTCGGTCTCCTGTCCGCTCGGCACGAACTGCCGCGCGATCGGGTCGTTCGCGAGATTCGCACGGTCGATCAGCGCCGCCATCTCCGGGGTGATGGCGATCGCCATCGATTCGGCAGCCTCCTGCAGCCGCGGATCGGGCGACAGAAGGCCCTCGCGTTCCAGGGCGTCCAGGGAGCGCAGCGTTGGCATGACGGCGGGGAGATAGGGGGCAGCGCCCCTCAAGTCCAGCGAGCCGTATCCGCGCGGTCGATGGCGGTGAGAAGCGTCGCGGTCGAGACCACCGTCCAATCGCAGAGATCGTAGCGGCGGCTGAGCTTGTCGCGCACCGCCGCCTCGGCCGCGCCTTCGGGCAGCTTGGAACGCTCCCACATCGCCAGATTCGGCCGCCGTGTGAGCAGCAGGCTGCGGACGCCACCGTGCAGGCCCGCGCCCGTGACCTCGTCGGGGGCCGTGCCGGTGCGATCGCCGGTCGCCTGCCACAGGCCCACGACCTGCGAATCGTAGGCGCCCTCGAAGCCCGGCCAGGCGGCGGCGCAGAGATCGAGGAATTCCGGCCAGTGCGGTTCCGGCACGGCAAACCAGCGGAAGGCATAGTTGCCCTGGCGGGTCGGCGGAACGGTGTCGGTGGGACGCAGCGTCGGCGCCATGGTCTCGCTGGTCGCGGAGCGAACATCTGCCTTGTCCGTCAGCAGGGCGCGTTCGGCGGCTTCCGCTGTGCTGCCGAGCGGCCAGACGCTGATCGCCTGCACCTCGTCGCGCGGCCGGCCGATCTGGCTGCGCCAGGCGCCGTAGAGCTGGCCGCCGGCCTCGGCGACCCGCCGCGCGCCGTCGCCCGACAACCGGTCGGCCACGGCCTGCCATCGGCGCGGCGCGGCGTCGATGCGGTGATGGACGTAAGTAGCGCTCATGCGACTTCGGCTTTGTGGCGGCTGAGCATGAAGCCCTCGTAGCCGTTGCCCACGATCTCGTCGCAGCGCTTCTTGTAACGGTCGAAGCCGCCAACATAGGGCATGAACACGCGCGGCTTGCCGGGGATGTTGGCGCCGACGTACCAGGAGTTGGCCAGCGGATAGAGCGTGCTGTCCGCGACCGCGTTGACGTGGCCGACCCATTCGCTCTCGGCCTGCGGCGAGGGCTCGATGCGGTCGAGCTGGTGCTTGCCGAGATGGTCGATCGCGTCGGCGATCCAGTCGACGTGCTGTTCGATGGAGGCGATCATCTGCGTCTTCACGCCGGGGCTGCCGGGACCGGTGACGACGAACATGTTGGGGAAGCCCGAGACAATCAGGCCGAGATAGGTGAGGGGACCGCCCTCCCAGTGATCGGCCAGCACCGCGCCGTCGCTGGTGCGGATGTCGATCTCGCGCAGCGCGACGGTCATTGCATCGAAGCCGGTGGCGAACACGATGGCGTCGAGCTCGTACTCCTTC
>JAKFVZ010000636.1 GCA_021732965.1 Reyranella sp. | reverse complement strand
CCGAACTGCTGGGGCTGGCCATCGCGCTCCGCGATGTGGGCGCCGGTCGCCGCCGACATCAGCAGGATCGCGAACACGATCAACACGCTGGCGATCGGCGCGCGTTCGTTGGAGATCACGCGCGCCAGCGTGCCGAACGCCGGCGCGTGCAGGCCGAGCTTCAGGATCCAGAGGATGCAGAAGACCGAGGCGGCGTCGGCGCCGACGATGCTGTAGCCGCCGGCGAGCATGACGGCGGGCATGACTGCCAGCAGCCCGACCAGGCCGTGGATGCTCGTTGCCCAGCGCAGCCGCGCCATGAAGGGCGAAAAGTCGGCCAGATGGGGCATTTCCGGAGCGATCCACAGCCTCGCGGCATATTCGATCAGGAAGAACGTGGTCACGCCCCAGATTGCACCGCGCAGGATGGAGCGGTGGGGGCTCAGCAACTCGTCGATCGACAGGAGGATCACGGCGAGCAGGCCGATGGCGAGCACGGTCAGATGGATCGCCCGCCAACGGCGGGCGCCGGGTGTAGGGTCGTTTGGACGCAGGAGGTCGAAGACCTGCGCGCGGAGTGTCTTCTCTGCAGCCGTCACGAAGCGACCATAGTCGGGCTGGCCTGCGAATTGCAACGCGGGGACGCCCGGTCTACCGTGCCGGTCTCTCCCGGATGAAGAGGTTTGCAACAAGGTGGTCAGCGATCTGCGCATTGCCGTCGACATCGGCGGCACGTTCACGGATGTCGTGTTGGAAGAAGGAAACCGTCGGATAACGCGCAAGCTGCTGACGACGCCCCAGCGCCCGGAGGAGGCGGTTCTGGACGGCATGCGTCTCATTCTTCGGGATGCAGGCAAAGGCTTTGCCGACGTCACGGTGTTCGTCCATGGCACCACGCTTGCCACCAACGCCGTCATCGAACGCCGCGGCGCCCGTACCGCTCTGATCGCCACCGAGGGCTTTCGCGACGTCCTCGATATCGCCAACGAGAGTCGCTACGACCAGTACGATCTCTCCATCGAAAAGCCGAAGCCCCTGGTGCCGCGCGCCCTGCGCTACACGATCCCCGAGCGCATGGACGTTCATGGCAAGGTCCGTCTGGCGCTCGACGAGGGCGCCGTGAAGGCGCTGGCCGCGACGCTCCGGAGCCAGGGCATCGAAAGCGTGGCCGTGGCCTTCATGCACTCCTATGTGAACCCCGCACACGAGCGCCGCGTGCGCGAGATACTCAAGGCCGAGTTGCCGGACCTCCGGGTGACTTTGTCGAGCGAGGTCTGTCCCGAGGTCCGTGAGTACGAGCGCACCTCGACGGCCGTCGCCAACGCCTACGTGCAACCGCTGATGGATTCCTATCTCGCGCGCATGCAGGCGGCCCTGGCCGAGGAGAAGTTCACCGGCACGATCTACCTGGTGACGTCGGGCGGCGGGCTCACCGCCATCGAGACGGCGCGGCGGTTCCCGGTGCGCCTGGTCGAATCCGGTCCGGCCGGCGGCGCGATTTTTGCTGCGGGCGTGGCAGCGCGCGCCGGTGAAAAACGCGCGCTCTCCTACGACATGGGTGGCACCACGGCCAAGATCTGCCTGATCGACGACTACCAGCCGCACACCGCGCGGCTGTTCGAGGTCGACCGTGCAGCCCGCTTCCTGAAGGGCTCCGGCCTGCCCGTGCGCATCCCCGTGATCGAGATGGTCGAGATCGGCGCGGGCGGCGGCTCGATTGCCAGGCTCGATGCGCTGAAGCGTGTCACCGTCGGCCCCGAGAGCGCCGGCGCCGAGCCCGGCCCGGCCTGCTACGGCCGCGGCGGCCGGCATCCCGCCGTGACCGATGCCAATGTCGTGCTGGGCACGATCGATCCCGCGCATTTCGCCGGCGGCTCGATCGCGCTCGATATCGACGCGGCGCGTGGCGCCGTCGAGCGCGACGTGGCCGAGGGCATCGGCCTTTCCACTGAAATGGGCGCCTACGCCGTCTATGAGATGGTGTCCGAGAACATGGCGAGTGCAGCGCGTGTGCACGCGGTGGAGCGCGGTTCCGTCGTCAACCAGTACACGCTGATCGCCTTCGGCGGCGGTGCGCCTTTACATGCCGCGCGCGTGGCCGAGAAGATCGGCGTGCAGCGCGTGATCGTGCCGCCCAATGCCGGCGTCGGTTCGGCGGTCGGCTTCCTGGCAGCGCCCGTGTCCTTCGAACTGGTGCGCAGTCGCTACATGCGCCTCGACACGTTCGACGCGGCGGGGGCGACTGAGCTTCTCGACGAGATGAGCAAGGAGGCGACGGCGCTGGTGGCGCCGGGTGCGCGGGGGCTGCCGACCTTCGAGCGGCGCGTCGCCTTCATGCGCTATGTCGGCCAGGGCCACGAGATCATGGTGACGCTGCCGCAGCGGTCGCTGACCGTGGACGATATAGATGCCCTGCGCGAGGCCTATGAGCGCGACTACGGCGTCCTGTTCGAGCGCCACATCCCCAACGCGGCCATCGAGATCCTGAGCTGGTCGGTCCAGGTCTCCACCGAGGCCAAGCGGCCCGAGATGCAGGGCAAGGCGGGCAGCGCCCCGGTGCCCCAGCCGGTCGGCCGGCGCCCGGTATTCGACGGTCGCAGCGGCAAGACCGCCGACGTGCCCGTCTATCGCCGGGAAAAGCTGCCGCCCGGCAGCGTCTTCGCCGGACCGGCGATCGTGGCCGAGGACGAGACCTCGACCTACATCTCGGCCAGTTTTGCCGCGCACATCGATGCGTCCGGCTGTATCGTCATGGACCGCAAGGACGCGTGAGGAGCCACCCATGAGCCAGTCCAACAGCGTCGGCCTGATCGACCTTCAGATCATGTGGAACCGCCTTATCGCGGTGGTGGAGGAGCAGGCGCAGACGCTGATGCGCACCGCCTTCAGCCCGATCGTGCGCGAATGCGGCGACCTCTCCGCCGGCGTCTTCGACCTGCAGGGCCGCATGCTGGCCCAGGCCGTGACCGGCACGCCGGGCCACGTGAACTCGATGGCCGAATCGGTGAAGCACTTCCTGCGCTATTTCCCGATCGAGACGATGAAGCCGGGCGATGCCTACATCACCAACGACCCGTGGATGGGCACCGGCCATCTCAACGACTTCGTCATCACCACGCCGTGCTTTCGCAACGGCAAGCTGGTGGCGTTGTTCTCCTGCACCAGCCATCTGATGGACATCGGCGGCATCGGCTTCGGTCCGGACGCGACAGACGTGTTCATGGAGGGGCTCTACATCCCCATGCTGAAGCTGTTCGACCAGGGCAAGACCAACGAGACGCTGATGGCGATGATCCGCGCCAATACGCGCCAGCCGGTCGACACCGAGGGCGATGTCTACTCCCTGGCGGCCTGCAACGACGTCGGCGCCCGCCGGCTCGTCGAGATGATGGACGAGTTCGAAATCGACTCGCTGGATCAGCTCGGCGACCATGTCATCGCCCGCTCGCGCGAGGCGGTGCTGGCCGAGATCGCCAAGCTGCCCAAGGGCACGTGGCACAACAGCATGACGGTCGACGGCTACGACGAGCCGGTGACCCTCGAGGCCACGCTGACCATTTCCGACACCGGTATCCATGTCGACTACAGCGGCACCACGGGCGTCTCGCGGCGCGGGATCAACGTGCCGCATGCCTATACGACGGCCTACACCGTGTTCGGCCTGGGCTGCGTGGTCTCCACGCACATTCCGAACAATGCCGGATCGCTCGAGCCGCTGACCGTGTCGGCGCCGGAGGGCTGCATTCTGAACGCACCGAAGCCGACTGCCGTCGCCTCGCGCCACGTGATCGGCCAGATGCTGCCCGACGTGACCTTCGGCTGCCTGCGCCAGGTCGTGCCGGAGCGCGTGCCGGCGGAAGGCACGTCGTGCCTCTGGAACATCAATGTGCGCGGCCGCGTGAAGGGCGGCGAGGGCGGCAACTACGGATTCGGCATGGCCATCACGTCCAATGGCGGCACCGGTGCGCGTCCCGACAAGGACGGCCTGTCGGCCACCGCCTATCCCAGCGGTGTGCGGGGCACGCCGGTGGAGATCGCCGAGACCCAGACGCCGCTGATCTTCTGGCGCAAGGAATTCCGTCCCGACTCCGGCGGTGCGGGGCGCACGCGCGGCGGTCTCGGCCAGATCATGGAGATCGAGAGCGGCATCGACGAGCCGTTCGACCTGCTCGCGGCCTTCGACCGCATCGACTATCCGGCGCGAGGGCGCGACGGTGGCGGCGACGGCGAGGCGGGCGTGGTGGCGCTCAAGTCCGGTCAGCCGCTGAAGGGCAAGGGCTTCCAGCTGATCCCGCCGGGGGAACGGTTGATGGTCCTGACGCCGGGTGGCGCCGGCATCGGCGTGCCGCGCGACCGTTATCGCACGCAGGTCGCCAACGACCTGGCCGACGGCCTGATCACGAGCGAGACGGCCGAGAAGGTTTATTAATTCAAGCCGCCGCAGGCAGCAGAGTAA
>JAKFVZ010000035.1 GCA_021732965.1 Reyranella sp. | reverse complement strand
CGCTGATTCTGTCCGCGGCCGCCCTGACGCTCGGCGCATCCTTCATGTTCGAGACGACCGTCATCACCAACGAGGCCGGCATGTCCAACCCGGTCACCGGCCTGCGCGAAGGCTACGCGCTGTGGCTCGCCAGCATGGCGATTGCGACGGTCGCCGCGTTCTTCGCGCAGAACAAGCCGGCGAAGTTGTAGCAATGGAGATCAAGGATCCTTCGCTGCGCTCAGGATGACACTGTTGTTGGAGACGGCTCCGTGCGCTTACTCAAAAATCGGTGTCATCCTGAGCGCAGCGAAGGATCCTTAACGCTTATCGTCCCTCGAGCTGCTTGTTGATCCAGACCTGCGCGGTGTTCGATTCCAGGAACTCGTGCGCGAGCTTGCGCCGGGTCGGATCGCGCGTATCGCCGTCGATGATCGCGGTGATGACGTCGCAATTGTAGGCCACGGCGACGGCCTCGCCGTAGCGCAGGGACTTGTTGTTGCGGCGGTGGACGTAGACGCGGGTCCAGCCGGTGAGGTCGGTGACGCGGATGCGTTCGCCCGGGCCGACGGGTTTGAAGCGCCGGTCGAGGATCCGGATGTCGACGGCGCGTTCCAGGGCGGCATCGCTCGCGATGCCCTCGGGGCAGTCGCCGGTGCCGAGGCCGTCGAGCGTCAGCCAGACGAAGACGTCGTGATCCTCGCCGCTATAGGCGCGTCCCGCCGGCGCGCGCGCCGTCGAAAGCGGCCAGGTGAAGGGCCGCCAGCCCAGCTTGTCGGTCGGCCCCAGTGCCACCTGGCGCTCGGCGAACCAGCCGAGGGCAGCCAGCGCGGCGACCTGAGCCACGCCGAGTAGGATGTAGATGCGCGTCTGCCGGCTCAAGGGCATTGCAAATCCGATCTACGACCTACGCGCCGGTTCGTCTGAATTTGCGATTCGGGAATGCAAGTGGATCGTGCTTGATGCGAGTAGAACCTCCTAGGTTTGTCCACATTTTCTTTCTCTGGCGTGCTGCCCTTAGAGAGATTCCCATGAGATGAGCTACTGCAAAATCAGATTTTCCATCATCGAAAAGGCGGTAGCAAATTTCCTGACCGCGCCTTGTTAAGCGGCAGTCATCGTACTGATTCAGCGGATGATCAGGATCCATCTCGGCCCGAAAGCGATTTCGCGCCGCTGAAATCTCCGCGTTTATCTTCTTGATCTTAGAGTTTCTCAGGGCCGACAGCCTGCCAATCTTCTTCTTAAGAAATGCTATCTCTGTCTGGAAAATCCGCTCTGCCGTTTCGAAGAGTATTCCATTGAAGTTGACGACAAAAATATAGCTGTGTGTTTTGTGTAGGTCGTCGATATGTCTATGGAGGCTTTTGAAGCGAGCAACGGCCTGATAGCTGTATTGTTGTTGATCTCTTGAGTAGCTCACTAGGCTTCGAACAAGTCGATCGCTGCTTATGTCGGTAAATAGGTGGTGAATTTCGTGGCCAATTGTATTTCTGTACTCAATCAGCTGAATTATCTCCGCTTTCTGTTCATCCGAGAAAGCGCCATCCAAGTGAAGAGTGTCGAGAGCGCTCCGCCAATTCCCATCTAATTTCCTTGGCGACAACTTGCTCTTGAGTTTGTTGTTCGATTTTACATGGTCAGTTAACCACCGTTTCAGCTCTTCGGCGTAGAACAATACCAAAAGCACTTCGAACGCGCGTAGCTTGAGCACATTGCGCTCAAGCGCGGGCAACTTGCCTCCGAGCGCATCGATATAGTCTCTTCTGGCCACGGATCTCTGAGGTAGGCCGCTCAGATCTGGTGCGCCATCGGCGGCGCGGGGATCGGGCGGACGCGTTCGTAGGCGGCCGCGGCGCGCAGGACGAGGGCGTCGCGGGCGTGGCCGCCGACGATCTGCAGGCCGATCGGCAGGCCCTCGCGGTCGAGGCCGCAGGGGATGGTGGCGGCCGGCTGGCGCGTCAGGTTGAACGCGAGTGTGAAGGGCGTCCAGCCGATGTCGACGCCGTCGCCGCCCCACGCCGCGTTCTCGTTCACCGCGAAGGCGGTCATCGGCATGGTCGGCGTCAGCAGCAGGTCGTACTTGGCCATGAACTGATTCATGATCGCCGAGATCGCTTGACGCTGATGGATGGCGGTGACGACGGCCTCCTGGCCGAGCTGGGCGCCGTGTTCGGCGGCCTTCACCAGGCCCGGGTCCATCAACTCGCGCTTCTCGGGGCTGAAGCCCTTGAGCAGCAACGCCACGTTCGACTGCCAGTGCGCGTTCAGCACCTTGCGCGGGTCCATGCCCTGGAAGTCGGGCGAATCCTCGACGATCTTGGCGCCCAGCGTCTTGAACACCTTGACCGCCTGCTCGACCGCCACGGCCACGTCGCGATCGATCTTCTCGCGCTCGACGAAGCCCAGGTGCGGCGAGTAGGCGATGCGCAGGCCCTTCACGCCCTTGTCGAAACCCTTGAGGTAATCCTCGATGTCGTCGGGACGGCCATAGGGGTCGCGCGGGTCGGGGCGGGCGATGACGTTCATCATCATCGCCGCGTCGCGCACCGTGCGCGTCATCGGCCCGATGTGGGAGAGCGTGCCCTGCGCCGAGGTCGGGAAAAGCGGGACGCGCGCCTGTGTGGGCTTGAGGCCGAACAGGCCGCAGAAGGAGCAGGGGATGCGGACCGAGCCCGCGCCGTCGGTGCCGATGGCGAGATTGCCCATGCCGACGGCCTCGGCCGCGGTGCCGCCGCCGGAAGACCCGCCGGACGTGCGGCCGATCTTCCACGGATTGTGCGTGGCGCCGAACAGCTTGGAATCGGTGACGCCCTTCCAGCCATATTCCGGCGAGGTCGTCTTGCCGAGCAGCACGGTGCCGGCCTCGCGCAGCCGCTGCGCCACCGGCGCGTCGACGGTGAAGGGGCCGTCGGCATCGGTGGCGAGGCTGCCCATGCGCGTCGGCATGCCCTTGGTCAGCACCATGTCCTTGATGGTGATCGGCACGCCGTCGATGTCGCTGAGGCGCTTGCCGCCCTTCTTCCAGCGCTTTTCCGAGGCGCGCGCCTGGCGCATCGCCGAATCGGGATCGAGATGCTGGAAGGCGTTGAGCTGGCCGTTGAAGGCGTCGACGCGGGCCAGCGCCGCCTTGGTCGCCTCGACCGGCGAGGCCTTGCGGGCCTTGAAGAGTTTCACCAGCTCGTGGGCCGGCATCATCGCAAGGTCGGCGGTCATCTACTTGATCTCCGGGAGGACAGGGAATTTCAAGGGGTGGGCTTCGGCATAGGCCGCGGCGGCGCGCAGCACCAGCGCATCCTTGTAGTGCGCCGATACGATCTGCAGGCCGACAGGCAGGCCTTGCTGCGACAGGCCGCACGGCACCGTCGCCGCGGGATGGCGCGACAGGTTGAACTGCGGCGTGTAGGGCGACCACATGACGTTACCCTTGCCGTCGGGACCCGGCGGCAGGTTGGTGCCGGCCGCGAAGGGCTGGACCGCAACGGTGGGCGTCAGCAGCAGGTCGTATTTCTCGAAGAACAGGTTCCAGGCCAGCGTGAGGTCGCGCCGCGTCACCTGTGCATTCACCACGTCCTGCAGCGTGTAGCGCAGGCCCGCTTTGGCGCCGGCCAGCAGGCTCGGATCGAACTCGTCGTGGCGCTCCTCGGGGAAGAGCTGCAGCAGGCGCTGCAGGGCGGAGAGCCAGTGGATCACGAAGGCGCGGCCGGCTTCGCCGAACGAGAAGGGCGCCTCGACCTCCTCGACCGTGCAGCCCAGTGCCTCGAACTGGCGCGCGGCCTTCGTGACCATCGCGGCGACCTCGATGTCTAGCGGATGGTCGCCAAAGCGCAGGATGAAGCCGACCTTGAGTTTCTTCGGCAGCCTGCCGAGCTTCCTGGTGTAGTCGGTGTCGTCCTCGGGCAAAGCGTAGCCGTCGCGCGGATCGGGCCGGGCGATGGCGTTCATCATCAACGCCGCATCGAGCGCGGTTCGAGCCATCGGGCCGGTGTTGGACAGGTCGCCGGTCATCGAGGGCGGCCAGGCCGGCACGCGGCCGAACGTGGCCTTGAGGCCGATCAGCCCGTTGAAGCTCGCGGGGATGCGCACCGACCCGCCGCCGTCGGTACCGATGGCGATCGGGCCGAGACCGGCCGCCACCGCGGCGCCGGCGCCCCCGGACGAGCCGCCCGGCGTCATGTCGAGGTTCCACGGGTTGCGCGAGATGCCGTGCAGGGGCGAATCGGTCACGCCCTTGTGGCCGTATTCCGAGCTGGTGCTCTGCGCGAAGACGATCGCGCCGGCCTCGCGCAGCCGCGCCACGACCGGCGCATCGGCGTCGGCCGGAGTCTTGTCGGTGAGCCTGCTTCCCATCGAGGCGGGCCAGCCCTTCACGCGCACCAGTTCCTTGATCGATACCGGCACGCCGTCGAGCGGCGAGCGCGGCTCGCCCTTCTTCCAGCGTTTCTCCGACGCGCGCGCCGCCGTCAGGGC
>JAKFVZ010000041.1 GCA_021732965.1 Reyranella sp. | reverse complement strand
CGAGGATGCGTCCGAGATCGAAGGCGCCCTTGTCGAGGATCGCCTCGAGTTCGATCTGGCTATTCTAGGTGCGATGGATGCGGGCGTAGCGGTTGATGCCGCGGATCCTGTCCTCGACCTTCTTGAGCTCGTCGGCGCTCACCAGGTCGGTCTTGTTGAGCAGGATCACGTCGGCGAAGGCCACCTGCTGCTCGGCCTCGCTGCCCTGCTCGAGCTGCCCGAAGAAGTGCTTGGCGTCGATCACGGTGACGATCGCGTCGAGCCGGGTGCGCGCCTTGACGTCGTCGTCGGTGAAGAAGGTCTGCGCGACGGGGCCGGGATCGGCCAGTCCGGTCGTCTCGACCAGGATGCCGTCGAACTTGTCCTTGCGCTTCATCAGGCCTTCGATGATGCGAATCAGGTCGCCGCGCACGGTGCAACAGATGCAGCCGTTGTTCATCTCGAACACTTCCTCGTCGGCATTCACCACGAGGTCGTTGTCGACGCCCAGCTCGCCGAATTCGTTCACGATGACGGCGTACTTCTTGCCGTGCTGCTCGCTCAGGATGCGGTTGAGCAGCGTGGTCTTGCCGGCGCCGAGATAGCCGGTGAGCACGGTAACGGGCACTTGCGCCGAAGTCTGTGGGCTGGCCATGGAGGGTCCTTGAAAATTGGCCCCTGAGATAGGGCTGGGGCTTCGCCGAGTCTAGGGCCGCTCGCCCCGGATCAGTTTGGGCAGGTCGCCGACCAGGCCCATTGCGTGGCGAACGAAGAACTTGCGCAGCGCCGGCACGCGGTTGACGGCGGCGAGGCCCGCGTCGCGCACGAGGCGCAGCGGCTTGATGTCGTTGGAGAACAGGCGGTTCAGCAGGTCGGTGGCGGCGACCATCGTGAGATTGTCGGCGCGGCGCCACTGCGCGTAGCGCTCCAGCGTGTCGGCGCCGCCGACGTCGAGGCCCAGCCGTTTCGCATCGGCCATCACCTCGACGAGGGCGGCAATATAGCGAACGCCGAGGTTGTAGCCCTGGCCCGCGATCGGATGGATGCCGTGGGCGGCATCGCCCACCAGCACCAGTCGCGTGTCGATGTAGCGTTCCGCATGGACCAGGCGCAGCGGATAGGACCAGCGCGGGCCCGCGGGGGCGACGGCGCCGAGATGGTCGCCGAAACGCCGGGCGAACTCCGCCTGGAAACTCGGGGCGTCGAGTTCGAGCAGGCGGCGGGCGATTGCAGTCCGCTCCGTCCATACGATCGACGAGCGATGTTCGCCGCCGGGACCGTCGGTCATGGGCAGGATGGCAAAGGGTCCGCTGGGCAGGAATTTCTCCTGGGCGACACCGCGATGCGGTTCGGCGTGCTGGGCAACCAGGACGATCGCGATCTGGTCATAGGACCAGCTCCGCGCCCCGATACCGGCATCCTCGCGCGTCGAGCCGAACCGGCCCTCGGCCGAGGCGACCAGCCGGGTGGCGATGCGCCGCCCGCTCTTCAGGACGAGGCCGGCGCGATCGGGACCACGCTCGCTCTCGACGACTTCGTCGGGCGACACGAGTTCCACTTTCGGACAGCCGGCGAGACGGCGCAGCAGAGCGGAGCGCAGGAAGCGATTCTCGACGATCCAGCCCATCGGGGCGGCCGCGTCCGGATCGTCGGAGGCTTCGCGATGGTCGAAATGCAGGAAGAAGGGGCTGGCGCGGCCGTCGTGGCCGGCGTCGGAAATCCGGATGTCCCGGATCGGTTCGGCATTGGGCGCCAGCTCGTCCCAGAGGCCGAGAGCCGCGAACAGGCGCTGGCTTGTGTAGGCGATGGCGGTGGTTCGACCGTCGAACCCCTGTTCCGTCATCGCGGAGAGCGGTACACGGTCGACGAGGGCTGTCGAAAGTCCCGTCTCACCGGCGGCCAGCGCTAGAAGGCTGCCGTTGAGGCCTGCGCCGACGATGGCGAGGTCGAAGGGAGAGCGGTCGGAGGGGCGCCTGTCCATCAGCCATAGATGGCAGCCGCCCCGGTGGGCGGCAACCCTCTATGGCTGCATGGATCGGATGCCGATCGGCTGGCTGGGATCAGAAGGCCTTGGCGATGCCGAGGATGACGCAGCTGGCGCAGTTCTGGGTTCCGAGGCAGTCCTGAACGCTGAGGTTGGTACCGGTGTAGACGGCGGAGAGGTCGAAGCCGTAGACCGAGACGACGAGGCCGAGCTGCCAGTCCCAGTAGTTGTCGTTGGGAATGCCGTAGTTGATGTTTCGCTCGACATACTGGTTGCCGATCGTGCCGAAGGCCTTGAAGGCGACGTTTTCGTTCACCTGGATGAAAGGCAGCGGAACGGTGACCGAGGCCCACTTGTACCAGGCAATGCCGGAGTTCGCGAAGAAGTTGGGGCTGTAGCGGACGGCGGCGCTAACCTGGGCGACGCCGAAATCATAGCCGGCGACGAGGCCGAACTCGTTGAAGTCGTAGAACAGGCTCGAAGGGGCGCTCAGGTAGTTGTAGCGAATGTAGCCAAGATCGAAGGTGAGCTTGTCGTCCAGCAACTTGAGCTTGAGGCCGGTCAGCACGTCGATCTCGGCGGTGGTGCCGGTTCCGGGGAAATTCACGTTGGAGCCCCAGGCGCCGAGATAGGCGCTGAGGGGGATCTTCTCGCTGACGGTGGGGGTCTCGTAGCCGAGAGCGGCCTGGACGGCGACCTGGCGCTGGGTCTGGGAGATACCGCGATAGGAGTAGTCGTTCAGGACGGCGAAGCCGGCGGTGAACGTGCCGCCCCACGGGGCCTTCCAGGTCTCCTTCTCCGGCGGAGCCGAGGTCGCCGGATCGGGCGTGCCCTGGGCCACCTGAGCGGTCGGCGTGACTTCCACGGTCTGCGGGTTTGGCGTGCCCTGTGCTTGGGCAGCGCTGGCTGCACACATTGTGATCAGCGCAGACGCCAGAACAGCGGATTTTTTGAACAACATGACCACCCCAAAATACTTTTGACTTGTTTCCGCCCCAATCCTTGCAAGCAGCGTGCCAATGACGCGCCGCTATTTCACAGCGCGTTTGGCACGACACTTGCTCGCGCTGATTTGAACTTTGGGGGCGGGGGTGCCGCCCGGTGGAGGACAGGCGCAAATGAAAATGATCGTGGCAATCTTCAAGCCCTTCAAGCTGGACGAAGTCAGGGACGCCCTGACCTCGCTCGGCATCCAGGGACTGACCGTAAGTGAAGTGAAGGGGTTCGGCCGGCAGAAGGGCCAGACCGAGATCTATCGCGGCGCGGAGTACGCCGTGAGTTTCCTGCCGAAGGTAAAGATCGAGGTCGTCATCGACGACAGCATGGTCGAGCGAGCGGTGGAAACGATCCGCAAGGCGGCGGGCACCGGCAAGATCGGAGACGGCAAGGTCTTCGTCGTGCCGGTCGAGCAGGCGATCCGCATCCGCACCGGCGAGTCCGGCACCGAAGCGCTCTGATCCAACGCAACGCAATCAACTCAAGAACCAGGGGACCATGATGAAGTTCAAGACCAACTCGGTGCTTGCCGGCGCGGGGGCGGCCGCGGTGCTGCTCCTGCCGGCGCTTGCGCTGGCCCAGGCCGCCGCGACGCCGGCTCCGGCGGCGGCGCCCAAGTTCGACACGGGCGACACGGCGTGGATGCTGATCTCGACCGCGCTCGTTCTGATGATGACGATTCCGGGCCTGGCGCTGTTCTACGGCGGCATGGTGCGCAAGAAGAACGTGCTGTCGACGGTGATGCAGAGCTTCGCCATCACCTGCATGATCTCCGTGCTCTGGCTGATCATCGGCTACAGCCTAGCCTTCACGCCCGGCAGCACGATCGTCGGCGGACTCAGCCGCATCTTCATGTCGGGCCTCGCGCTGGACAGCGTGCATGACCTCGCCAAGACGATCCCCGAGACCGTCTTCATGTGCTTCCAGCTCACCTTCGCCATCATCACGCAGGCCCTGATCGCCGGTGCCTTCGCCGAGCGCATGAAGTTCTCGGCGATGATGTGGTTCATGGCCCTGTGGTCGCTGATCGTCTACGCGCCGGTCGCCCACTGGGTGTGGGGCGGCGGCTTCCTCGGCGACTGGGGCGTCCTCGATTTCGCGGGCGGCACCGTGGTTCACATCAACGCCGGCGTCGCGGGCCTCGTCTGCGCGCTGGTGATCGGCAAGCGCAAGGGCTTCGGCACCGAGAACATGGCGCCGTTCAATCTGGTCTACTCGGTGATCGGCGCCGCCCTCCTGTGGGTGGGCTGGTTCGGCTTCAACGCCGGCTCCGCGGTCGGCGCAAGCCCCAACGCCGGCATGGCGATGGCGGTGACGCAGTTCGCCTCGGCCGCGGCGGCCATGGCCTGGATGTTCGCGGAGTGGGTGACGCGCGGCAAGCCGTCGGTACTCGGCATCATCTCGGGTGCGGTTGCCGGCCTCGTCGCCATCACCCCGGCTTCGGGCTTCGTGACCCCGATGGGCTCGCTGGCGATCGGCATCGTCGCCGGCCTGGTCTGCTTCTGGGGCGCTAC
>JAKFVZ010000170.1 GCA_021732965.1 Reyranella sp. | reverse complement strand
ATTGAGCGCGGCGTCGATGTTGCGCTGGCCCTCGTCGAGCTTCTGCAACTCGATCTGCGCGAAGGCGAGCTGCGTGCGATACCACCAGTCGTCGCCATAATGCTTCTCGAACGGCTCGAGCAGCGCGAGCTGGTCGACCTCGCGGCCGGTCTTGCCGGAGAAACCGATGAGACCGAACACGCTGGTCGCCGGCGCGAGCGCCATCGCGTCGCGCGGCCATTCCTTCATGTGCTCGCGGATCGCGTCGAGCGCCGCGGCGCTCTGGCCGGTCAGGATCTTTTCGAAGATCGCGATCTGGCTCTGCTCGCGCGGGCTGGCGCCGGCGGCCAGTTCCTTCGCACGCGCCAGCGGCGCCTTGGCCTCGTGGCCGCGGCCCAGCAGCTGCTTGGCGCGGGCCAGCGAGATGTGGCCCAGCGCGAAGTTCTCGTCGGCTTCAACGGACTTCTGGAAGGCCGCGTCCATGCCGGGCGTGGCGGCCATCAGGCTCTCGACGCCAGCCAGGTAGGCGTCGCGCGCCGCGACCGACTGCGTGGCGAGTTCGTTACCGTAGCGATCCTGCAGACCCATCACTTCTCCTTGCCCGCCGTCGGATCCCACATGGGCGACGCCATGGTCTCGCTGAAATTCTTGAACATCAGGTTGAACGAAATGCTGATGCGGTCGCTCTCGCCATCATTGGCCGGCACCGTGTGCTTCAGCCAGGACGGGAAGATCACCATCCGGCCGTCCTTGCTCGGCGCATTGGCGCCATTGGCGGTGAGGCGCGTGTACTGGCGCGGCTTGGGCATGATCATCGAGGCCTGGCCGCGCGGGTCCTGGAACAGGATCTGCGAACCGCCGGCCGGGATCGAGACGTAATAGACGCCGCTCAGGTAGTTGTTCGGATGATGGTGCATCGGATGGTAAGCGCCGGGCGGATTGACGTTCGCCCAGCAGCCGGTGATCGCCATCGGATACTGGTCGACCTGGAGGAAGCGGGCGACGCCGCGGGCCGCCGTCTCGACCAGCTTCACGAATTCCGCGAAGGCCGGCCGCGTGTGCAGGTCCTGCGGCGTCTGCCAGTTGCTGCCCGCCGGGACCTTGGATCGCGGCGCGATCAACCGCTCGATCTCGGCCTTCAGTTTCGCATTGAGGCTGGCCGCGGCGGCCGGCTGGAGATCCACGATCCACAACGGGGTCGGGAAAATCTCCTGCACTTCCTGCTTCTCGATCATGGCTGCCAATATATCCCGCGATTGCCCGATTGTCCGTTAGGTGATCCAATCGGCCGCATAATCAAAGGCTAGGGAGAAAACAACCGATGCCCGTCTCGATCCATGCCGTGACCCCCGACTTCGTAGCCGAAGTGGGCGACGTCGCCCTGAACAAGGTCTCGCGCGAGGACCTTGCCGCGATCCGCGAGGCCTTCACCAAGTATGCGGTCCTGGTCTTCCCCGACCAGGAATTCGACGACGACGGCCAGCTCGACTTTGCCCGGCATTTCGGGCCGCTCGAGACGACCGTTTTCAAGGCGCGCAAGGATCACAAGCTGCGGCTGCACGAGAACATGGCCGATGTCGGCAATCTCGACGCCGAGAACCGCATCCTCGAGACCGACAACCGCCAGCGTCTCTACAATCTCGGCAACCGGCTGTGGCATACGGACTCGTCGTTCAAGCGCCTGCCGGCCTATTGCTCGATGCTGCACGCCCGCTCGATCCCGCCGATCGGCGGCCACACCGAGTTCGCCGACATGCGCGCGGCCTACGACGCGTTGCCCGACACCACCAAGCAACGCCTCGAAGGGCTGGTCGCCGAGCACTCGATCATGACCTCGCGCTCCAAGCTCGGTTTCAAGGATTTCGACGAAAGCGAACGCGAGGCTTTCGCGCCGGTGCCGCAGGTGCTGGTGCGCCGGTTGCAGGATTCCGGCCGCATGAGCCTTTACATCGCCAGCCACGCCGGCGCGATCCGCGGCATGGCCGATGACGAGGCGCGCCAGCTGATCGACGAGCTGACCGCGCACGCGACGCAACGCCAGTTCGTCCATTCGCATCGCTGGCGCCAGGGCGACCTCGTGATCTGGGACGACCGCTGCACCATGCATCGCGGCATGGAATTCGACGACCAGCGCTACAAGCGCGACATGCGCCGAGCGACGGTCTCTGACGTGGCCCCGACCTGCGAACAGATGGGCCTGGCCGTCGCTGCCGAGTAAGCGTTCAGAGCGAGCGCCGCATGATCGTGCGGCGCCAGGGTGGATGGCCGTGCCTGTTTGCCCCCATCTCCTGCATGCGGAAGACGTGCGGCCAGTCTCCGCGCGGCATCTCCTCGAAGCCGCGGCGCGTGTAGTAGGGCGCGTTCCATGGGACGTCTCGATAGGTCGAGAGGTGCAGCGCGCGATGGCCGAGGTGGCGGGCGGCCACCGCGACCCGTTCGATCAGGGCGCCGCCGTATCCTCGTCCTTGCCAGCGCTGCAGCACCGACAGCTGGTCGAGCCAGGCGGTGCCGCCGGGGAACTTCATCAGGGCGAAGCCGACGGGGCGGTTGAGCGGGGACACCGCGAGCCACAGCCTGCCCTCGCGCCGGCCGGCCTCGAGCGATGCCAGGCTGGCGGGCGGCATGTCGACGACGCGGCCGAGGCCTGCGCGCCGGTAGCGGAGGTCGGCTTCGTTTTCGATCTGCGGCAGCAGCGCGATTTCATGCGGGTGCGGACGGCGAATCATGGCATCCGATTGGTTACGCTGGCTGAAAGCCCGGAGGAAGCACCCATGACCATCGACATCGAACCGCTCAAGAAGGAACTCGGCCGCAAGATCGAGGACGAGGACGTCGTGACGCAAGCGCCGCTGAAGGCGATGATCGCGACCTTCGATCGCGACGACAAGGTACCGGCGGAAGGCGAGCCGATCGCGCCGGGCTGGCATCTCTGCTTCCTGCATTCCTATGCGCGCCGCAACGTGCTGGCCGAGGACGGGCTGCCGACCGAAGGCGGCGTGCTGCCCAAGATCCCGCTGCCGCGCCGCATGTATGCCGGCTCGACCTTCACCTTCGAGGGCGACATCCGCGTCGGCGACAGGCTGCGCCGCGAGACCGAATTCTCCGACGTGCAGGTCAGAGGCGGCGGTACTGGCAGCCTGATCGTCACCAGCCAGACGCGCCGCATCTACACGCCGCGCGGTCTCGCCGTGACCGAGGTCGCGAACACCGTGTTCCGCGAAGAGGTGAAGGCGGGCGAGAAGAGCGGCGTGCCGGTGCGCGAGGCGGCACCGACCGACGTGCCGTGGCGGCGCACCATCAAGGTCGATCCGGTGATGCTGTTCCGCTACTCCGCCATCACCTTCAACCCCCATCGCATCCACTACGACCGGACCTACTGCATCGAGATCGAGGGCTATCCCGGCCTCGTGGTGCACGGTCCCTTCGCGCAGCAATGCCTGTTCGACCTGTTGCGCGATTCAAATCCGGGACGGCCCATCAAGACCTTCGCCATCCGCGCCCGCGCGCCGCTGTTCGACACCGCGCCCTTCGACGCGATCGGCCGGCCGACGGCGGACGGCAAGGGCGCTGAACTCTGGACGGTGACGCCCAAGGGCACGATCGCGGCGCAGGCCACGGCGACCTTCGCCTAGACTCTGTCCGAATGGAATTGTGATCCAACTATTACCTCATGCTGAGGAGGCTGCGGAGCAGCCGTCTCGAAGCATGGGCTATAGATACTGCGCTCGTTGCCCATCCTTCGAGACGCGCGCTCCTCAGGATGAGGTAAGTGGGGGCGGACTTTGAGTCAGAAAGACTCCGGGTTGCGGATGCAAGCACCGCCTCTGCCGCGGTTCCTGATCCCGCGGCTGCCGTTCTTCTACGGATGGGTGGTGCTGGGCTGCATCTGCCTCGCGGGCTTCGCGCGGCAGGGGCCGGCGGTCGCGGTGCTGTCGATCTTCGTCGTGCCGATGACCGATGCGTTCGGCTGGTCGCGCACCGAGATGTCGGGCGCGGTGTCGCTGGGCGGCGTGCTGGCCGCGATCATCTCGCCGTTCATCGGCCCGTTCGTCGACCGTCGCGGCGCTCGTCTCGTGCTCTGCCTCGCCGTCGCGGGCACGGGCATCGCCTGCATGGCGCTGTCGCTGATCCAGTCGCTGCTGCTTTTTTATCTGCTGTTCTGCTTCGCCCGCATGATCTGGGCCGGACCGTTCGACCTCGGTCTCTACAGCGCGCTCAACAACTGGTTCGTGGCGCGCCGGGGCATTGCGGCATCCTTCGCCACGCTGGCGCAGATGTCGGGGCTGGTCGGATTGCCGCTGATCGCGCAGTTTGCCATCGGCGGCGCGGACTGGCGGGCCGGCTGGATTGCGGTCGGCGCCACGGTGCTCCTGGTCGGCTTCGTGCCGTGCTGGCTCCTGCTGGTGCGGCGGCCCGAGGATGTGGGCCTGCAGCCCGACCGACTGGCCGACGGCAAGGCGCCGCCGCACCAGCAGGAGCCAGCACGGCACGAAGCCGACCA
>JAKFVZ010000343.1 GCA_021732965.1 Reyranella sp. | reverse complement strand
CGCCAAGCCCTGGCGGACCGCCTGCTCGTCGCCCCCGCCCTCGGCGAAGCCGTCCCACAGGAGGGAAGCGACGCCCTCGAAGCCGCGAGTCCTCACCAGATCCTCCACCGCCTGGCCTCGGACGATCAGCCGGCCGGCCTCCCCGTCCACTTCGCTCATCACCGTGTCGGCCACGATCACACCGTCGAGTCCGCTGTCCACCCGCGTCTGCAGCATCGAAAATCCCCTTGTGTTGCGGCCTCAACATTCGGTTCAGCCGATGTATTGTCAATATTGACTTAATCAATCCATAATAAGAAATGGCCACTGAATGGTTGAGTTCGAAGGAAGCGGCGCGACGCCTCGGCGTTTCCGCCGCCACGCTGTACGCTTATGTGAGCCGGGGACTCCTGCGTTCCGAAGGCACGGACGGGCAGCGGCAGCGGCGCTACCGCGCCGACGACGTGGCCCAACTCAAGCGGCGGCGGGACGTCGGCCGCAAGGCCGAGTCGATCGCCGCCAACGCGCTCGACTTCGGCACGCCGGTCCTGGAATCTTCGCTGACGCTGATCGAGAACGGCCGCCTCTTCTATCGTGGCCAGGAAGCGACGCGGCTCGCGCGCAACAGCTCGCTCGAACAGGTCGCGCAGCTCCTGTGGGATTGCGACGACCGCCCGTTCGCCGCGCGCAATCTGCCGCCCCTGTCGGCCGCCCTGCGCAGCGCCTGGCAAGCGGCATCCGCCCTGCCCCCGGTCGATGCCTGCCTCGTTCTCCTGCCGGCCGCGGCGCGCTGGGATCATCCAAGCTGGGTCGAGGATCGCACCGCAATGCTCGAAACCGGCGCCCGCATCCTGCGCCTGCTGGCAGCCGCCGTGACCGGTCAACCCCTCTCCGATCGCCCGATCCACGAACAGGTCGCCACCGCCTGGAACGTGCCTCCGGAACAGGCGACGCTCATCCGCGCCGCGCTCGTCCTCTCGGCCGACCACGAATTCAACGCCTCCGCCTTCGCCGCCCGCGTCGTCGCCTCGACCGGCGCCAACCTCTACGCCTCGACGATGGCCGGGCTGGTGGCGATCAACGGCCCGCGGCACGGCGGACTGACGCGACGCGTCGCGAGCCTCCTCGCCGACCTCAGGCAGGTGACCGACATCGACGCCGAGCTCGCCCGCCGGGTGCGCGAGCGCATCTACATTCCGGGCTTCGGCCACCAGCTCTACCCCGATGGCGACGTCCGGGCGGTTGCGCTGTTCGCCATGATGCGCGAACGCGTGTCCGGTGCCGCCGAACTCGCCTTCGCGGAACGCGTGGCGGCCGCGGTGGAGCAGCAGATCGACCGCAAGCCCAATGTCGATTTCGCGACCGTCACCCTGGAGCGCGTGCTCGGCCTGCCGAAGGATTCGGCGCTGGCTCTCTTCCTGCTCGGTCGCACCGTCGGCTGGATCGCGCATGCCATCGAGCAGGCTGCACACGGTGCGCTGATAAGGCCCCGTGCGCGATATACCGGGCCGCGCCCGGGCGCCTGAATTTCGCCCCGTCGGTTATCCACCAAAACGCTTTCTTGCGAGCGCGGCGCGTGCGTGCTTAACGTCGCGCTTTAGTGACAAGTAATCGCGTGGGCGTGCCGAGGTTGCCCCATCTTCTCGGCATCGAAGGTCTTTCGCCCGAAACAATTTCGGGCTTGCTCGACCTATCCGAAACCTACATCGACCAGAACAGGTCCGTCGCCAAACGGCGGGACATGCTGGCCGGTCGTACAATCATCAACCTGTTCTTCGAGAACTCGACGCGCACGCGCACCAGTTTCGAGGTCGCGGCCAAGCGGCTGGGGGCTGACGTCATCAACATGGATGTCGCCACCTCCTCGGTGCGCAAAGGCGAGACGCTGCTCGACACGGCGATGACGCTGAACGCCATGCGGCCCGACGCGATCGTCGTGCGCCATCACGAGTCGGGCGCCGTCAATCTCCTGGCGCAGAAGGTCAACTGCGCCGTCATCAATGCGGGCGACGGCCAGCACGAGCACCCGACGCAGGCGCTGCTCGACGCGGTCACCATCCGGCGACGACGCGGCAGTCTCGAAGGCCTTCTCGTGGCGATCTGCGGCGACATCATGCACAGCCGCGTCGCGCGCTCGAACATCCACCTGCTGCAGATCATGGGCGCCCGCGTGCGCGTGGTCGGCCCGCCGACGCTGATGCCCACCGATGTCGACAAGATGGGCGTCGAGGTCCACTACAGCATGAAGACCGGCCTGAAGGACGTGGACATCGTCATGATGCTGCGGCTGCAGACCGAGCGGATGCAGGGTTCGTTCGTTCCCTCGATCAGCGAATACTTCCACTTCTTCGGTCTCGACCGGGTCAAGCTGCAGTACGCCAAGCCCGATGCCCTGATCATGCATCCCGGCCCCATGAACCGCGGCGTCGAGATCGACTCGGAAGTCGCCGACGACCTCGACCGGAGCGTCATCCATGAGCAGGTCGAAATGGGCGTCACCGTTCGCATGGCCTGCCTCGATGCCCTGATCGGCGGCAACCGCAACCAGTTCGGAGCCGAGACGTGAGCGGGAAGATCGACAAGACCGCGCCGCCACACGCCGGCTCGACCGCCTACATCAACGCCCGGATCATCGATCCGACCGGAAACACCGAGTATCTCGGCGCCATCCTGATCAGCGACGGCAAGATCGCGGACTTCGGCCCCAACCTCTTCGCATCGGGTGCGCCCTACGGCATCCAGTCGGTCGATTGCCAGGGCCTCTATCTCGCACCGGGCGTGGTCGACACGCGCGTCCATACCGGCGAGCCTGGCGAGGAGCACAAGGAAACGCTGGAAAGCGCCGGCACGGCGGCGGCGGTCGGCGGCATCACCTCCATGGTGCTGCTGCCCGACACCGAGCCACCTTTCGACGACGCCTCCCTGATCGAGTTCGTGGCGCGCCGCGCCCGTCAGGTGAAGCTTGCGAACATGTACGCCTATGGCGCGCTGACCGTGGGTCTGGAAGGCAAGGAACTGGCGGAGATCGGCCTGCTGACCGAGGCCGGCGCCGTGGCCTTCACCGATGCCGACCACGCGGTGGGCAACGCGCAGGTCATGCGCCGGGCGCTCTACTACGCCAAGACGTTCGATGCGCTGATCGTGCACCTGCCGCAGGAGCCGACGCTTTCGGGCGGCACCATGACGAGCGGCGAGATGGCGACCCGCCTCGGCCTCTCGGGCAGTCCGCCGCTCGCCGAGGTGATGATGGTCGAGCGCGACATCCGGCTCGCGGAGATGACCGGCGGACGCCTGCATCTCACCAAGATCTCGACCGCGGAGTCGGTCGAGGCGATCGCCGCCGCCAAGGCGCGCGGCCTGCGGATCACCTGCGATACCGCAGCGCCCTACTTCGCGTTGAACGATCTCGCCGTCGGCGACTACCGCACCTTCGGCAAGCTGGTGCCGCCGCTGCGGGCCGAGAAGGATCGCATGGCCGTCGTCGAGGGGCTGAAGAACGGCACGATCGACGCCATCGTGTCCGACCACCGTCCGCAGGACCAGGACAGCAAGCGCGTGCCGTTCGCCCAGGCCGAGCCGGGCGGCATCGGACTCGAAACGCTGCTGCCGATCTCGCTGGAGCTGGTTCATGCCGGGCACCTCACGCTGCCCCGCCTCTTCCAACTCCTGTCCAGCAAGCCCGCGGCACTATTCGGGTTGCCGGGCGGCAAGCTCGCCAAGGGCGCACCCGCCGATCTGGTGCTGTTCGACGCCGACTATGCCTGGAAGATCGATCGCGACGATCTCTGGAGCAAGACCAAGAACTCGCCGTTCGACGAGCGCCCGGTTCAGGGCCGCGTCATGGCCACGATCGTGGGCGGTCGCACCATCTACCGCGACGACAGCTTCGGGGCCGTCACGGCAGCCGCCTAACCGACGCCTTCAAACGGCCATTTGGTCTGATATGGTCGTTCCGTCTTTCAACGGGGAACCGCAGATGCTCCGGCACTCACTTCTTCTCGGCGTCGCGACCGTCGCGCTCGCCGGCACGGCCCAGGCGCAGCCGCGCGGCGGATCGCGTGACGATCTTCTCGACGCGCTGACGCGTCATATCCAGATCTGCGGCGAGATCACGGAAACCCAGGCGCGTCTGTCCTGCTACGACCGGCTGCAGACGCAGGTCGGCGGCGTGCAGGCGCCGGCCACGACGCCCTCACCGACGCCAACGCCGACACCCTTGCAGGCGACGCCGGCTCCCCTGTCGCCACCGCCGAGCACGGGCTCCTCGATCAGCGCCGCGCCGCTCGCCCCGCAGCCGCTCGCCGTGCCGGGCGGCGGTACCGCGACCCTGGGCGGCGCCCCGCAGCCGCTCGGTGCGCCCGCGGCCCAGCCCTACGACCCCAACGCCGCCTTCGATCCGAGCAGATCGACCTACCGGCCCCCCGAGGCGATCGGTCCCAAGCCGCAGCCGCAGGCACGCCGCAGCGGTCCGCGGCCGGTGCCGACCTTCTCCACGCCGCAGCCGCTGGTCAC